>NZ_RAZO01000015.1:0-12730 GCF_004307535.1 Pseudomonas sp. Sample_9 | reverse complement strand
GTGTTGAAGGTCTTGAACTCGCTGCCGTCTTCGAGGAAGTACAGGCGGCCGTCGGTGAGCACACCGTCGACGTCGAACACTGCCAGTTTGATTGCTTTGCCGCGTTGCAGCAGATCGTTGCTCATTACATGACTCCTGCGCGCAGCAGATCGGAGAGGTTGAAGGCGCCGATCGGGCGATCCTCCTCGTCGACGACTACCAGGGCGTTGATTCGATGGTCTTCCATGATTTTCAGGGCTTCGGCGGCGAGCATGTCGGGCCGGGCGGTCTTGCCGTGGGCGGTCATCACCTGATCGATGGTGGCGCTGCGGATGTCGATCGCGCGATCCAGGGTGCGGCGCAAATCACCGTCGGTGAAGATCCCGGCGAGCTTGCCGTCGGCTTCAAGGATAGCGGTCATGCCCAGACCTTTGCGGGTCATTTCCATCAGCGCGTCTTTGAGCAGGGTGCCGCGTTGTACCTGCGGCAGCTCCTGCCCGGCGTGCATGACGTTTTCCACTTTCAGCAGCAGGCGACGACCAAGGGCGCCACCCGGATGTGAGAAGGCAAAGTCTTCAGCGGTAAATCCGCGCGCTTCCAGCAAAGCCACGGCGAGGGCATCGCCCATGACCAGTGCTGCAGTAGTAGAAGAAGTCGGCGCCAGATTCAACGGGCAGGCTTCGTGCTCGACATGCACATTGAGATTGACCTCGGCGGCCTTCGCCAAGGGCGACTGCGGGTTGCCGGTAACGCTGATCAACTGGATGCCCAGGCGTTTGATCAGTGGCAGCAGGGTCACGATTTCGTTGGTCGAACCGGAGTTCGACAGTGCCAGAATCACGTCGTCGCGGGTGATCATGCCCATGTCGCCATGGCTGGCTTCGGCCGGATGCACGAAAAACGCCGGGGTGCCGGTGCTGGCCAGGGTGGCGGCGATCTTGTTGCCGATGTGCCCGGATTTGCCCATGCCGACCACGACCACACGGCCCTTGCTGGCCAGAATCATCTCGCAAGCGCGTACGAAATCGGCGTCGATATGGGCCATCAAGCCTTGGACGGCTTCCACTTCGAGGCGGATGGTGCGTTGTGCCGACTGAATCAGGTCGCGGGTTTTGCTCATGTCAGAATCGTATGGGCCGATGAAAAGGCGGCGATTATAGCGGTTATGTGGCAAAGCCTCACGCAAGTTCGTCGTGCTTTGTCATTACTGGTTACCAAAACACTCTGAAAGTCGCTGCGACCCTCATGTGTCGGCGATTCTGGCCGGGTTCTCGCTTGGGCGCTCAGCCTTTGCAGTGATATAGTTCGCCGCCAGTTCGGCCTGCCCGGGATGCAGGTGTTTCCGAGGAAAGTCTGGCATCCCAGTGAGAGGCTGCATCGCAAGGAGTTTAGATGAGTGCCGATAACGCCTACGCGGTCGAGCTGAAGGGAGTCTCCTTCAAGCGCGGTGCGCGGAGCATTTTCAATAACGTCGATATCCGCATCCCCCGCGGCAAGGTCACCGGCATCATGGGGCCTTCCGGCTGCGGCAAGACCACGCTGCTGCGCCTGATGGGCGCACAGTTGCGGCCGTCCAGCGGTGAAGTCTGGGTCAACGGGCAGAATCTGCCGACGCTGTCGCGCAGTGATCTGTTCGATGCGCGCAAGCACATGGGCGTGCTGTTTCAGAGCGGTGCGCTGTTCACTGACCTTGATGTGTTCGAGAACGTGGCCTTCCCGCTGCGGGTGCACACGCAACTGCCGGAAGACATGATCCGCGACATCGTCCTGCTCAAATTGCAGGCAGTGGGTCTGCGTGGCGCCATCGAGCTGATGCCGGACGAACTGTCCGGCGGCATGAAGCGCCGCGTGGCGCTGGCCCGGGCGATTGCCCTCGATCCGCAGATTCTCATGTACGACGAGCCCTTCGTGGGCCAGGACCCGATCGCCATGGGCGTGCTGGTGCGCCTGATCCGCCTGCTCAACGATGCTCTGGGCATCACCAGCATCGTGGTTTCGCACGATCTGGCGGAAACCGCGAGCATTGCCGACTATATCTATGTAGTGGGCGATGGTCAGGTGCTGGGCCAAGGCACACCGGATGAGCTGATGAAATCCGATGACCCGCGTATCCGCCAGTTCATGACCGGTGATCCCGATGGCCCGGTGCCGTATCACTTTCCAGCGACGGATTACCGCGCAGATCTTCTGGGGAAGCGTTGATGCGCAGAATTTCATTGATGGAACGCGTGCGTCGGTTCGGCGAATCGGCGATCGACGCGGTCGCGGTGTTTGGTCGGGCGACCCTGTTCCTGTTTCACGCCCTGCTGGGCCGTGGCGGTATCAGCGGTGGTTTCGGCCTGCTGGTCAAGCAGCTGCATTCGGTCGGCGTCATGTCGCTGGTGATCATCGTGGTCTCCGGCATTTTCATCGGCATGGTCCTGGCGTTGCAGGGCTTCAGCATTCTTTCCAGCTATGGTTCAGAGCAGGCGGTGGGGCAGATGGTCGCCCTGACGCTGCTGCGTGAACTGGGGCCGGTTGTCACCGCGTTGCTGTTTGCCGGGCGCGCCGGTTCGGCGTTGACCGCCGAGATCGGCAACATGAAATCCACCGAGCAGTTGTCCAGCCTGGAAATGATCGGTGTCGATCCGCTCAAGTACATCATTGCCCCGCGCCTGTGGGCCGGCTTCATTTCCCTGCCGGTGCTGGCGATGATCTTCAGCGTCGTCGGCATCTGGGGCGGTTCGTGGGTCGCAGTCGACTGGCTGGGCGTTTATGAAGGCTCGTACTGGGCGAACATGCAGAATAGCGTGAACTTCACCAGTGACGTGCTCAATGGCGTGATCAAGAGTGTCGTTTTCGCCTTTGTGGTGACCTGGATCGCCGTATTTCAAGGCTATGACTGTGAACCCACTTCCGAGGGTATCAGTCGTGCCACTACCAAGACCGTGGTGTTTGCCTCGCTGGCAGTGCTCGGCCTGGACTTTATTCTGACCGCTTTGATGTTTGGAGATTTCTGATGCAAAACCGCACCCTGGAAATCGGTGTCGGCCTGTTCCTGCTGGCAGGGATCCTGGCTTTGCTGCTGCTCGCCTTGCGCGTCAGCGGCCTGTCTCCGACTTCGTCCACCGACACTTACAAGTTGTATGCGTATTTCGACAATATCGCCGGTCTGACGGTCAGAGCCAAAGTGACCATGGCCGGTGTGACCATCGGCAAGGTCACCGCTATCGATCTGGATCGCGACAGCTTCACCGGTCGGGTCACGCTGCAGGTGGATAAAAAGGTCGACAACCTGCCGGTTGATTCGACTGCGTCTATCCTCACCGCGGGTCTGCTGGGCGAGAAATACATCGGTATCAGCGTCGGCGGTGAAGACACCCAGTTGAAAGACGGTGGAACCATCCACGACACGCAGTCGTCACTGGTACTGGAAGACCTGATCGGTAAATTCCTGCTCAATACCGTTAGCAAAGACGCCAAATGAGGAGCTTTTGAATGATCTCTATCTTGCGACGTGGCCTGTTGGTGTTGCTCGCGGCCCTGCCGTTGATGGCTAACGCTGCACCGGGGCAATCGGCTCATGACCTGATTCAGGACACCACGAACCGGATGCTTGCCGACTTGCAGGCAAACAAAGAGAAGTACAAGCAGGATCCGCAGGATTTCTATGCGGCGCTGAACAACATTGTCGGCCCGGTGGTGGATGCCGAGGGCATCTCCAAAAGCATCATGACAGTGAAGTATTCGCGCAAGGCCACGCCTGAGCAGATGCAGCGCTTTCAGGAAAACTTCAAGCGTGGTCTGTTCCAGTTCTACGGTAACGCTCTGCTGGAATACAACAACCAGGGCATCACCGTTGACCCGGCCAAAGACGAATCGGGCGAGCGCACCAGCGTCAACATGACCGTCAAGGGCAGCAACGGCGCGATCTATCCGGTGCAGTACACGCTTGAGAAGATCAGCGGCGAGTGGAAGCTGCGCAACGTGATCATCAATGGCATCAACATCGGCAAGCTGTTCCGTGACCAGTTCGCCGACGCCATGCAGCGCAATGGCAACGATCTGGACAAGACCATCGATGGCTGGGCCGGTGAAGTGGCCAAGGCCAAGCAGGAAACCGACAAAGCCGCCGCGAAGCCAGCGCAATGAGTGAGGCGGCAGTTCGTATGAGTGATGTCGACGAGCTGGTGCTCAGCGGCGTGCTGGATTACCGCACCGGGCCTGAGCTGCGCAAGGAAGGGCAGGCGCTGATCAAGTCGAGCAAGGCGTCGGCGCTGGTCATCGATTGTTCGGCGGTGCAGAAGTCCAGCAGCGTCGGCCTGTCGTTGCTGCTGTGCTTCATGCGTGATGCACAGGCGGCCGGCAAGGCCGTCAGCATCCGCGCGATGCCCGAAGACATGCGCGAAATCGCTCAGGTCAGTGAACTGACCGAGCTGTTGGCGCATCCCTGAACCCGCATCTATAAAGAAGCCCCCCGTCAGAGTCCTGCGTTGCGGGGTTCGCAGGCGCGGGGCTTTTTTGTATGATGTCCGACCCGTGCGCACAGGGCGCCGATTGAGGTTGAGCATGCAGGCCGTAGAAGTGAAGAGCTTCCTTGAAGGAAAGCTGCCAGGAACGCTGGTAGAAGTTGAAGGCGAAGGCTGCAACTTCCAGCTGAACGTGATCAGCGATGAACTGGCGGCGTTGAGCCCGGTGAAGCGTCAGCAGCAGGTCTATGCCCATTTGAACCCATGGATCACCGATGGCAGCATCCATGCGGTCACTATGAAATTTTTCAGCCGCGCGGCCTGGGCCGAGCGCACCTGAGCCCTAGGGCGTCGAGATACTAATGGATAAATTGATTATTACCGGTGGCGCTCGTCTCGATGGCGAGATCCGCATTTCCGGCGCGAAGAACTCCGCCCTGCCGATTCTGGCCGCGACGTTGCTGTGCGATGGCCCGGTCACCGTTGGCAACCTGCCGCACCTGCACGACATCACCACCATGATCGAGCTGTTCGGGCGCATGGGCATTGAGCCGGTGATCGACGAGAAGCTCAGCGTCGAAATCGACCCACGTACCATCAAGACCCTGATCGCGCCGTACGAACTGGTGAAAACCATGCGCGCGTCGATCCTTGTGCTCGGCCCGATGGTCGCGCGTTTCGGTGAAGCCGAAGTCGCACTGCCTGGCGGTTGCGCCATCGGTTCGCGTCCGGTCGACCTGCACATCCGCGGTCTGGAAGCCATGGGCGCGGTCATCGACGTCGAAGGCGGCTACATCAAGGCCAAGGCGCCTGAAGGCGGCCTGCGCGGCGCGCACTTCTTCTTCGACACCGTCAGCGTGACCGGTACCGAAAACATCATGATGGCCGCTGCTCTGGCCAAGGGCCGCAGCGTGTTGCAGAACGCCGCGCGCGAGCCTGAAGTAGTCGACCTGGCGAACTTCCTCAATGCCATGGGCGCCAAGGTTTCCGGTGCTGGCACCGACACCATCACCATTGATGGCGTCGAGCGTCTGGGTTCGGCCTTCTACAAGGTCATGCCTGACCGTATCGAAACCGGCACCTACCTGGTCGCTGCTGCCGTCACCGGTGGCCGCGTCAAGGTCAAGGACACCGATCCGACCATTCTCGAAGCAGTGCTGGAAAAGCTGCGTGAAGCCGGTGCGGAAATCACCTGCGGTGAAGACTGGATCGAGCTGAACATGCACGGCAAGCGCCCGAAAGCGGTCAACGTGCGCACCGCGCCGTACCCGGCGTTCCCGACCGACATGCAGGCCCAGTTCATCTCGCTCAACGCCATTGCCGAAGGCACCGGTGCGGTGATCGAGACGATCTTCGAAAACCGTTTCATGCACGTGTACGAACTGCACCGCATGGGCGCGCACATCCAGGTTGAAGGCAACACTGCCATCGTCACCGGTATCGAGAAGCTCAAGGGCGCGCCAGTCATGGCCACCGACCTGCGCGCATCGGCCAGCCTGGTGATCTCGGCGCTGGTTGCCGAAGGCGACACGCTGATCGACCGCATCTACCACATAGACCGTGGTTACGAGTGCATCGAAGAAAAACTGCAAATGCTGGGTGCCAAGATCCGCCGCGTTCCGGGCTGACCGCTGCATCGGGACACACGGACGTGTCCACTGAATTCGTTTCGAGTCGAGGGTGTGCGCACCCTCGATGTGTGTCCGGCGCCGATTGCGACCGGGCATGAGTACCTTGATAAGGACTGACGTTTCCCATGTTGACCATCGCACTGTCCAAGGGCCGTATCCTTGACGACACCCTGCCGCTTCTCGCTGAAGCGGGCATCGTGCCGACCGAGAATCCGGACAAGAGCCGCAAGCTGATCATTCCCACGACCCAGGACGACGTGCGTCTGCTGATCGTGCGTGCCACCGACGTGCCGACCTATGTCGAGCATGGCGCGGCCGACCTCGGCGTCGCCGGCAAGGACGTGCTGATGGAATACAGCGGTCAGGGCCTGTACGAGCCGCTGGACCTGCAGATCGCTCAGTGCAAGCTGATGACCGCCGGCAAGATCGGCGCGCCGGAGCCCAAGGGCCGTCTGCGTGTCGCGACCAAGTTCGTCAATGTTGCCAAGCGTTATTACGCCGAGCAGGGCCGTCAGGTCGACATCATCAAGCTGTACGGCTCGATGGAGCTGGCGCCGCTGATCGGCCTGGCCGACAAGATCATCGACGTGGTCGACACCGGCAACACCCTTCGCGCCAACGGCCTGGAACCCCAGGAACTGATCGCCACGATCAGCTCGCGTCTGGTGGTAAACAAGGCTTCGATGAAAATGCAGCACGCCCGAATCCAGGCGTTGATCGACACCCTGCGCAACGCAGTGGAATCGCGACACCGCGGCTGATCTACCAGCGCGGCCCGAGGCCGCGCCGTCTATCCGCCTCATAGCCAGAATTCTCAGGTGCCCAAGCGGATCGAATGCTAGTTTCGGGCGCCTGAGTTTTTTGCCAATTCCTATGAGGCTCTCGCTATGACCGCACCGACTGCAATTCGCCGACTCAACGCTGCTGACCCGGATTTCGCGCATCATCTGGATCATCTGCTGAGCTGGGAAAGTGTGTCTGACGACTCGGTCAATCAGCGCGTGCTGGACATCATCAAGGCTGTGCGCGAGCGCGGTGACGCGGCGCTGGTCGAGTTCACCCAGAAGTTCGACGGCCTCGAAGTCGCCTCGATGGCCGACCTGATCCTGCCGCGCGAGCGTCTCGAACTGGCCCTGACCCGCATCACTGTGCCGCAACGTGAGGCTCTGGAAAAAGCCGCCGCCCGCGTGCGCAGCTATCACGAAAAACAGAAGCAGGATTCCTGGAGCTACACCGAGGCTGACGGCACAGTGCTGGGCCAGAAAGTCACGCCACTGGATCGCGCAGGCCTTTACGTGCCGGGCGGCAAGGCCTCGTATCCGTCGTCGGTATTGATGAACGCGATTCCGGCCAAGGTGGCCGGCGTGACCGAAGTGGTCATGGTCGTGCCGACCCCGCGCGGTGAAATCAACGAGCTGGTGCTGGCCGCTGCCTGCATCGCCGGTGTCGACCGCGTGTTCACCATCGGCGGCGCGCAAGCGGTTGCCGCCCTGGCGTACGGCACCGAAAGCGTGCCGCGCGTCGATAAAGTGGTCGGCCCGGGCAATATCTATGTGGCCACCGCCAAGCGCCATGTGTTCGGCCAGGTCGGCATCGACATGATCGCCGGCCCTTCGGAAATTCTTGTGGTCTGCGACGGCCAGACCGATCCGGACTGGATTGCCATGGACCTGTTCTCCCAGGCCGAGCACGACGAAGACGCGCAAGCGATTCTGGTCAGCCCCGACGCCGAGTTCCTCGACAAGGTGGCCGCGAGCATCGACAAACTGCTGCCGACCATGGACCGCGCGACCATCATCGAAACTTCGATCAATGGCCGTGGTGCGCTGATTCAGGTGAGCGACATGGCCCAAGCCATCGAAGTCGCCAACCGCATCGCCCCGGAACACCTGGAATTGTCGGTCGCTGATCCACAGGCCTGGCTGCCGCAGATCCGCCACGCCGGTGCGATCTTCATGGGCCGCCACACTTCCGAAGCGTTGGGCGACTACTGCGCCGGCCCGAACCACGTGTTGCCGACTTCCGGCACCGCGCGTTTCTCCTCGCCACTGGGCGTCTACGACTTTCAGAAGCGCTCGTCGATCATCTTCTGCTCCGAGGCCGGCGCTTCCGAGCTGGGCAAAACAGCATCGGTACTGGCCCGTGGTGAATCGCTGAGCGCCCACGCACGCAGCGCCGAATACCGCATCAAAGACCAAGACTTTCTGAAAGGGCAGGGGAACTGAGCGATGAGTAAATTCTGGAGCCCGTTCGTCAAGGATCTGGTGCCCTACGTGCCGGGCGAACAGCCGAAGCTGACCAAACTGGTCAAGCTCAATACCAACGAAAATCCGTATGGCCCGTCGCCAAAAGCGCTGGCGGCGATGCAAGCCGAGCTCAACGACAACCTGCGCCTGTATCCGGACCCGAACAGTGATCTGCTGAAAAACGCCGTGGCCGAATACTACGGCGTGCAAACCAGTCAGGTGTTCCTCGGCAACGGTTCGGACGAAGTGCTCGCGCACATCTTTCACGGCTTGCTGCAACACGATCAGCCGCTGCTGTTCCCGGACATCAGCTACAGCTTCTATCCGGTTTACTGCGGTCTGTACGGGATTGAATTCGACGCGGTGCCGCTGGATGCGCAGTTCCAGATCAACCCGGCCGATTACGCCAAACCGAATGGCGGGATCATTTTCCCCAACCCGAACGCGCCGACTGGCTGCCTGCTGGCGCTGGACGCGGTCGAGCAAATCCTCAAGGCCAGTCCTGATTCGGTCGTAGTCGTGGATGAGGCGTACATCGACTTCGGCGGCGAGACGGCGATCAGTCTGGTGGACCGCTATCCGAATCTGCTGGTGACGCAGACGTTGTCCAAGTCACGCTCGCTGGCCGGCCTGCGTGTCGGTCTGGCGGTAGGGCATCCGGACTTGATCGAAGCGCTGGAGCGGATCAAGAACAGCTTCAACTCCTATCCACTGGATCGTCTGGCGATTGTCGGCGCGGCGGCGGCTTTTGCCGATCGCGAGTATTTCGACAAGACCTGTTGTCAGGTGATCGAGAGCCGCGAATGGGTGGTGGCGCAGTTGCAGGCTAAAGGCTTTGAAGTGCTGCCGTCGGCGGCCAACTTCATCTTCGCTCGCCACCCGCAGCATGATGCGGCGGGCCTGGCGGCCAAGCTGCGCGAGCAGGGCGTGATCGTGCGGCACTTCAAGCAGGAGCGGATTGCGCAGTTCCTGCGGATATCGGTGGGGACGCCTGAGCAGAATCAGGCGTTGATCAACGGCCTTGGCGACCTCTAAAAGCAAAAGCCCCTCACCCTAGCCCTCTCCCAGAGGGAGAGGGGACTGACCGAGGCGCACTTTAGAGTTGCACCGACGTGAGATACCGAGTCGAACTCCAGTGTTGAAAAGCAAACAGATCGGCTCCCTTTCCCCCTCGCCCCCTTGGGGGAGAGGGCTGGGGTGAGGGGGATGGTATTCAGATCGAACATGGATTTTGAAAACGACCCTTGCTCACTCGTGATGCGGCTCGCCAAGGAAGGTCAGTGAGGTAAACAAACCTCTACTTTCCACATCCACACTGCCCTTCACCGGCACTTCAACCTGCGCCGCAATCACATTCAACCCTTCATTACGCACCAGCACCTGCGCACGCCCATCCTTGTCGGTCTCGGTGCTCAGGGTGTTTGGCGCGCTGCGATAGTCGCCATATAACTTCACCCCCGCCGCCGGTTTGCCATCGAGCAGCACCCGCACCGGCAATGAGTTGCCCGGCCCGACCGTCAGCGGATCGACCTCCGGCAGGATCAGCAGTTTGATCTGGTCCAGTTTCGGCAATTTCGCCCCCGGCTGATAAATCGCCAGGCTGTACTTGAACGTCTGCGTAGCCTCAATGGCGCCGGGTACTTTGCTGCGTCCTTCGTTGATCCACTTCTTGTCCGCCGTCTGCGACCACATGCCGTTGTTCAGCGCCACGGCCATCAGCGCCGGCGGCTTCA
Organism: Pseudomonas sp. Sample_9; assembly: GCF_004307535.1. NCBI lineage: Bacteria > Pseudomonadati > Pseudomonadota > Gammaproteobacteria > Pseudomonadales > Pseudomonadaceae > Pseudomonas > Pseudomonas sp. Sample_9. The sequence continues at coordinate 2,693 of NZ_RAZO01000015.1, read as the reverse complement.
ATGGTTTCAAACGGGCATGATCGGCCAGGCGCTCGACGCTGACCGGGATCATTTTGCCGCTTGCGTCATAAGCCCAGGCACCGCTGATTTTCTGCGCCTTGAAGGCGTTGTCTTCGGCGCCGTGGCCGTAGATCACTTCGATGTTGCCGCGTCGTTCCTCTGTCCACAGGCCGTGGGCTGACACCTGACCGGTGAACAGCGCAGCGATGAGCAGAAGGGATTTGCCGTAGTGCATGGTGACGTCCTTTTACAGGTTGAGTGTCAGGCTGACAGTGAAATTGCGTGGCTCGCCGGGGTTGACCCAGTAGTTGCTGTAGGAGCGCTCGTAGTATTTCTCGTCGAAGATGTTGTTCAGATTCAGGCCGAGCGTGACGTTGTCGCTTGCCTTGTAATGGGCGAGCAAGTCGACGGTCTGGTAGGCCGGCAATTCGAAGTCGCTGCCGGATTCGCCCGAGCGGTCGCCGACGTAGGTGAACGCTGCGCCGACGTCTGAACCGCGCAGACGGCCATCCTGAAATTCATAAACACCCAGCAGACTGCCGCTGCGTTTAGCCACGCCGAGGATGCGGCTGCCGGTAGGAATGGTCGCGTCGCCCTTGGTCACCTCGGCGTCAATGTAGGCGAAGGCGCCGATCACCCGCACTGCGTCGGTCACCTGACCGCTCACTTGCCAATCGAAACCCTGACTGCGCGCCTTGCCCATGGCGCGGCTGGTGTCGGTGCCCGGATCGAGGGCGAGAACGTTTTCCTTGTCAATGTGGAAGAAGGCGAGGGTGCTGCTCACCCGCTCATCGAACAGCTCGTTCTTGATCCCCACTTCGTAACCGACGCCTTCTTCCGGGTCGAAGGATTTGCCCGATGCATCCAGGCCGTTGTTCGGTTTGAACGAGGTCGAGGCGTTGGCGAACAGGCCGGTGTTCGGCGTGAGCTGATAGAGCAGGCCGGCGCGTTGAGTCAGTGCGTCGTGGCGCTGCTGGCTTTTGGCGTTGCGGCTGTGATCGTCGATGCGCTGATCGAAATGCTCGAAGCGCGCGCCGACCATGCCGCGCAGCTTGTCGGTGAAGATGATCTGGTCCTGCAGATTCAGCGCATGACTTTCGACGTGTTCAAAGAAGTCGGTGCCCGACCGTACGCCATTGGGTTTCAGCTGGCCGTAGACCGGCTTATAGATGTCGATGGCGTAGGGGCCGCCAGCAATGGTGGTGACGCGTTCGTCCTTGCGGTAATTCTCGTTCTCGGTGCCGATCAGCAATTCGTGCTGCCACGGGCCGAGGTCGAACAGACCGCGCAGTTCCAGTTGGGTGATGCTGTCGTGCCAACTCGTATCGCGTTCGCGCAAGCGGCGATTGACCGTGTGGCCGTCGGCGTTCAGCGCGCGTTGTTCCGTGGCGTCGCCCCAGAGTTTGCCTTCCTTGTAGTGACTGGCCAGACGCAGTTTCCAGTTGTCGTTCAGATGGTGCTCAAGGGTGGCCTGGAGCAGGTTGTTGTGGTTGTCGATGTTGCCGTCGTTGGGCTCGCCCAAGAACGTCGAGCGCGATACGCCGCTCCACTTGTTGTTCGGCGCCACCACGCCACGATCGAACGTCGAGTTGTGACGGACGATTTCGCTTTCCACCAGCAGCGAGGTGTCCGGGTTCAACTGCCAACTGATCGAAGGCGCGACGAAGACCCGCTGGCTGTCGACGTGGTCGCGAAAGCTTTTGTTGTCTTCCTCGGCGAGGTTGATGCGCGAGAGCACATCGCCCTGATCATCGAGGGGCGTGTTGACGTCCAGCGCGGTGCGATAGCGGTCCCAACTGCCGGCGCTGGTCTGCAGAGTGGTGAACGCTTCGGGCTGCGGTTTCTTGGTGACGATGTTCACCGTACCGCCGGGATCGCCCCGGCCGTACAGGCTGGCGGCCGGGCCTTTGAGCACTTCGATGCGCTCGATGTTGGCCGCATCTGGCGTACTCGGATAACCGCGATTGGCGCTGAAACCATCCTTGTAGAACTCCGAGGTGGTGAAGCCGCGCACGCTGTATTCGTACAGGGTCAGGCCGCCGAAGTTGTTCTGCTTCGACACGCCTCCGGCAAAATCCAGCGCGCGTTCAACGCTGGTGCTGCCCAGATCCGAGAGCACACTGGCCGGCACGACGCTGATGGCTTGTGGGATATCGCGAATCGCCGTGTCGGTTTTGGTCGCACTGGCCGAGCGAGTCGCGCGATATCCGCTGACCGGGCCGGTGGGTGATTCGTAGTCGGAAGTGACGCTGATGGCTTCCAGCTCAACGGGCTGCGGCTCATCGGCGAAGGCGGGATCGCAGAGCAAACCCAGAGTCAGGCCCAACAGCGAGGCCTTTTTGCGAGACGACATGTTATGTTGTTCCAATTGCTAGAATTGAAACAATATAACATGCCCGTTGAGAATGTCTGTTATTCGCGCCGCTGGCGCGAAAACATTTTTACTCTTCTTTTTCTTTCACCGGTGCCGGTGGGGGACGCAGGCCGATTTCAGCGGTCAACTTCAGCTCCTTGCCGTTGCGCATGACCTGAATCGTCACCTTGTCGGTCGGTTTGATCCGCGCCACCTGGTTCATCGAGCGGCGACCATCGCCGGCGGGCTCGCCATCGATGCTCAGAATCACATCGCCCAGTTGCAGGCCGGCTTTCTGCGCCGGGCCGTCACGGAAGATCCCCGCGACGACAATCCCCGG
>NZ_RAZO01000013.1:0-1259 GCF_004307535.1 Pseudomonas sp. Sample_9 | reverse complement strand
CCGACGGCCGCCCGCGCATCGTTGCGCTGCGTAGCCGTGGTTACTACTACAGCCTCTGAACCAGCGCACTTATCCTGTGCGGGCCGGCTGGCGATGGTGTTTGTTTGGTCGGGTTTTTTGCGTGTATATCCGTTGCTGCGGTAACGGCTACTTAAGGTTCCGCTCTTACAGCGGGTCACCTTTTTCAAACGCCAAAAAGGTAACCCAAAAGGCTTGCTCCTATGTTCGGCCCTCGCAGGCTCGGGTTCCTTCGCTGCGGGATCGATCCGGGCGCAGCGGCTCCGGTTTGCTTCGCTGCACCTCCTTCCGCTGTGTCTGGCTGCGCCAGACGGTCGCTACGCTCCCACGCCCGGATCAATCCCTCCACTCAGCCTTCCGATGTCGCCGGTTAGGCAAGATCAAGGGCACTCGAGCTAACGCTCATTGTTGAGTGGTTAGGAGCGGGTGGTTGGCTTTGGATTTGTGGTGTCTGATCGTTCCCACGCGCAGCAAAGGAATGCGGCCTGGGAAGTTTCGCGTCCCACAGCCTGAGGATCGCTGCCTTCGGTGCCTTCGGTGCCTCATAATCGGTTAATCGGGCATCGAACGAATAATGTCGGCCAAATCGTCCTTGGTTATCTCGTTGGCCTTAATGGCAGCGGCAATGTCTTTTTTGGAAAGTGGAAAACGCTTGAAAATTTCTTGCAAAGTATTCGCATCAACATTTGCCAGCCAGAGCGGATCAATGAAAGAACCGCCGTACTCAGGCTTCATCGGTACTTCTTCGTGGGCAATCGTACCCTTATGGTTGAGATACACCACATAACGATCATGCCCTTCAGGAAAGCTTTTATCGTGATATAGCGTAGTACCCTGCGGCAGCACGTAGTAATTCTCGTCGCCGTTTGGAACCTCGATCAGCAACGGTTCTTTAGTTTTGATCATCTTCTTATCGTGCCCCTGCGAACCATGATCAAAAATCAAGAATGCCAAAAAAATCGCATTGACCGATAAAGCTGCCATCAGCCATGGGCCGACTTGCCTGGTAAACGTTTTATTTGTCATGGGGATCTCGGTATTTGCTTTGTTAAGGCACGCAGCCGTTGCTCTTATGCTGAGCGAGTACCGTCTAAATGAGCGATCACAGCCTCGGCCCGTGCATTATCCAAAAGATCGCAGCCTTCAGCATCACCTGCACTGGGTATGTGTAAGGCCGGGCACGAAACGTCTTTACCGAAGCTTTACGCTGCGCTGACCGCCGCTGACCTTGATCTGCGTAA
>NZ_RAZO01000474.1:4385-12817 GCF_004307535.1 Pseudomonas sp. Sample_9 | reverse complement strand
CCCCCTTGGCACACCTCCTGCTATAGCCCTGGCAGGCTGCGTTCCGACGCGCTCCACAAAAACAATTAAACGAAGGATCCTTCAATGGATAACTCCAACGCCCTGCCCCTTGGGTCGGCTGCCGTGCCGGCCAAACCAAGAACCACCGCGAGCCGGATCAAATCGATCTTCAGCGGTTCTGTCGGCAACATGGTCGAGTGGTACGACTGGTACGTGTATGCCGCCTTCTCCCTGTACTTCGCGAAAACCTTTTTCCCCGCCGGTTCCACCACCGCGCAACTGATGAACACCGCTGCGATCTTCGCCGTGGGCTTCCTGATGCGCCCGATCGGTGGCTGGCTGATGGGCATGTACGCCGACAAGGTCGGGCGCAAGAAAGCGCTGATGGCCTCGGTGTACCTGATGTGCTTCGGCTCGCTGCTGATCGCCCTGAGCCCGAACTATGAAACCATCGGCATCGGCGCGCCGATCCTGCTGGTGTTCGCCCGCCTGCTGCAAGGCCTTTCGGTTGGCGGCGAATACGGCACCTCGGCGACTTATCTGTCCGAGATGGCGACCAAGGAACGTCGCGGCTTCTTCTCCAGCTTCCAGTACGTGACCCTGATCTCCGGCCAGCTCATCGCCCTCGGCGTATTGATCGTGCTGCAGAACACGCTGACCACCGAACAGCTCTACGCGTGGGGCTGGCGCATTCCGTTCGCCATCGGCGCGCTCTGCGCAGTGGTAGCGTTGTACCTGCGTCGCGGCATGGAAGAAACCGAGTCGTTCACTAAAAAGGAAAAATCCAAGGAAAGCGCGATGCGCACCTTGATGCGCCATCCGAAAGAATTGTTGACCGTGGTCGGCCTGACCATGGGCGGCACCCTGGCGTTCTACACCTACACCACCTACATGCAGAAGTATCTGGTGAACACGGTCGGCATGAGCATCTCCGACTCGACCACCATTTCCGCCGCCACGCTGTTCCTGTTCATGTGCCTGCAACCGATCATCGGTGGCCTGTCGGACAAGATCGGTCGTCGCCCGATCCTGATCGCGTTCGGCGTGCTCGGTACGATCTTCACCGTGCCGATCCTGATGACCCTGCACACCATCCAGACCTGGTGGGGCGCGTTCTTCCTGATCATGGCGGCGCTGATCATTGTCAGCGGCTACACCTCGATCAACGCGGTGGTCAAAGCCGAATTGTTCCCGACCGAAATCCGCGCCCTGGGCGTCGGCCTGCCGTACGCACTGACCGTGTCGATCTTCGGCGGCACCGCTGAATACATCGCGCTGTGGTTCAAGAGCATCGGCATGGAAACCGGTTACTACTGGTACGTCACCGCGTGCATTGCCGTGTCGCTGCTGGTGTACATCACCATGAAAGACACCCAGAAACATTCGCGGATCGTCACTGACTGACGGGGCTACATCGCTGGCAGGCCACAAAATCTGTGTCCTGCCACGAACCCTACGGGGTCTCGCGTCTGGCTGGAAATATGCGCTGGGTCCTTGCACTATGGCGGCATCCGAATGCAGCTCAGGAATCCGCTCCCCATGCCCGATGACATCCACTTCTACGAACCCGCCAACGGCCACGGCCTGCCTCACGATCCGTTCAACGCCATCGTCGGCCCGCGCCCCATCGGCTGGATTTCTTCGCAGGATGCCGAAGGCCGGCTCAATCTCGCGCCCTACAGTTTCTTCAACGCCTTCAACTACGTGCCGCCGATCATTGGCTTTTCCAGTGTCGGGCGCAAAGACAGTCTGAACAACATCGAGCAGACCGGGGAGTTCGTCTGGAACCTCGCCACGCGCCCGTTGGCCGAGCAGATGAACCAGAGCTGCGCGATGGTCGCGCCTGAGGTCAACGAGTTTGAACTGGCAGGGCTTACGACCGTGGCGTCAAAGCTGATTTCGGTGCCTCGGGTCGCCGAAAGCCCGGTGTCCTTCGAGTGCAAGGTCACACAGATCATCCAGCTGCAACGCGCCGATGGCGAAACCGTACCGAGCTGGCTGATCCTCGGTGAGGTGGTTGCGGTGCACATCGCCAAATGGCTGCTGAAGGACGGCATCTACGACACCGCCGCCGCACAACCGATTTTGCGCGGCGGCGGGCCGGCGGATTATTTCCAGCTGGGGCCTGAGGCTCTGTTCAAGATGTGGCGCCCGGGCGCACAGAAGTAATTACCAGATCAGCTCGGCGTCGTCAGTGATGCCCTTGAGCTTGTCCAGCTCGTTGATGGCTGCGTCATCGGCAGCAATGGCGCCGGGGAACACTTGCTCATTGAGCAACTTGTGAAAGCGTGGGGCGCCGCCATCGACCAGGGCCTTGACCGCGATGGCCGCGTAATAACCCTTGTTGCCGCCCAACTCGACGGGGACGACTGCGGAGACTGCTTCGAAGCGTTCAAACTCTTTACGTGCCATGTCGCGGATCCTGGCTCAATCAAATAAGCCGGACATTAAACCCTCAACCGGCGAGTTTGTGTATCGGCGCGGCGCATTGACCGAGGGCCTGCGCGGCGGAAACGTCTCTGAAGGTGTGGAAGTCGAGGCTGTTGACCACCAGGTCCTGGACCAGCTCGGCGAAGACTTCCATCGACGGACTGTTGAAATAAGTCGTCATCATCTGCTGACTGCTCCAGTAGCCGCTGACCAGCCACAGGTCGGCGTCGCACTGCGATTGTTGCAGGGAAAAACTCAGGCAGCCGGGCGCCGCGCGCGAGACCTCGATCAACGCGCTCAGGCGCACGCCGAGTTCCGCCGAACGCCCGGCCTGGGCACGAACGAAGGCCATATGACTGACAGGCATTTGCTTGGACATGATCAACCCTCCATGAAATCGCGTGGCAGCCGGGGGACGGGCTGCGACTGAAGCAAAGATTAAGGGCCGGGCCGGCTGCGCCGTTAGTCGATTCCTGCCTTCGCGTTGCACAATCCTGCGAGACTGCGCAGACGACCTGTAACAACCTGTAAACCCGCGCAACACGTCTGTCATACGGGTTTTGTGTAGGAGTTGCCGAAGGCTGCGATCTTTGGCTTTTGCCTTGAAGATCAACGATCGCAGCCTTCGGCAGCTCCTACGGAATCGTCTGGCGGGTGACCTGCGTGCACCTGCGGGCAGAATCAGGCAAGCATTTGGCAGAATGTGTCTACCGCTGCTGCTTGCACAAACATATGCTCTGCTGCATTCCCCCCTCACTTGCCGAGGATGCCGTGCATGACGTCATTCGATCGTTTTCAAGCCGAACCCAGCGCCGACATGGAAAAGCAGCGCGCGGAGCTGGCGGCGATCATCCGCCGCAACACCAGCGACGATGGCAGCTACCAGACCGCCATCGGTTCGCTGGTGATGTCGCGCCACACCCAGTCCCATGACTTTGCCCCGGTACTCGCGCAGCCGGCGCTGTGCATAATGGCGCAGGGGCGCAAAGAGGTGCGCCTGGCCGATGAGTTCTTCAACTACGACCCGCTGAATTATCTGGTGGTATCGGTTTCGATGCCGCTCAGCGGCCGGGTGGTCAATGTCTCGCCGGAAGAACCGATCCTCGCCGTGCGCCTCGACATTGATCCGACCGAAATCACCGCGCTGATCGCCGACGCCGGCCCGATGGGCGTACCGACCCGGCCGACCGGACGTGGTCTGTACGTGGAAAGAATCGACAGCGCCATGCTCGACGCGGTGCTGCGTCTGGCCCGGCTGCTCGACGCGCCGAAAGACATCGCCATGCTCGCGCCGCTGATTCGCCGGGAGATTCTCTACCGCTTGCTGCGCAGCCCGCAGGGTCATCGTTTGTATGAGATCGCGATTGCCAACAGCCAGAGCCATCGCATCAGCCAGGCAATCAAATGGCTCAACGGCAATTTCGAGCAGCCGCTGCGCATCGATGATCTGGCGCGGGAAGTGAACCTCAGCGTGTCGACGTTGCATCACCGCTTCAAGGCGATGACGGCGATGAGTCCGTTGCAATATCAGAAGCAGCTGCGCCTGCAAGAAGCGCGGCGGCTGATGTTGACCGAAGGCCTGGAAGCCTCGGCGGCGGGGTATCGGGTGGGCTATGAAAGTCCGTCGCAGTTCAGCCGCGAATACAGCCGCCTGTTTGGCGCGCCGCCGTTGCGGGATCTGGCGCGGTTGCGGCTGTCGGTCTGATCCGGAATCTGAAGTGGGGCTTATGGCGCTTTCGCGAGCAGGCTCGCTCCCACAGGGAAATGCATTCCAATGTGGGAGCGAGCCTGCTCGCGAAGGGGTCAGTCCAGGCGCTACATATCTATGATCAGACCGCGCGGATCACATGCTTGATCTCCTGAAACGCCGCCAACCCCCAAGGCCCCAGTTCGCGGCCGACGCTGCTCTGCTTGTAACCGCCCCACGCCGTCTGCGGGAAGATCACCTGCGGAGCATTGATCCACACCAGCCCTGCCTGCAAGGCATTGGCCACGCGATCCGCCGTTGCAGCATCGCGTGTCACCACACTCGCGACCAGGCCGAACTGCGTGTCGTTGGCCAGCGCAATCGCCTCGCTCTCGCTGGCGAAACTGCGTACACACACCACCGGGCCGAAAATCTCTTCACGCCATAACGCGCTGTCCAGCGGCACGTCGGTGAACACCGTCGGTTGGAGAAAATAACCGCGCGGCAAATGCGCCGGACGATTGCCGCCGCACACCAACCTCGCCCCGGCGCTCAAACCGCGATCAATATGCCCAAGCACCCGCTGATACTGCGCCTGATTGACCAGCGCGCCCATCTCCACATCCGCATCAAACGGATCAGCGACTCGAATCGCCTCTGCGCGCTTTTGCAGGTGCTGAAGAAATTCATCCATCAATGCCTCGGCAACCAGCACGCGACTGGTGGCCGAGCACATCTGGCCGGCGTTGAAAAACGCCCCGCCACAAGCCAGTTCTACCGCCAGCTGCAAATCGGCATCCGCCAGCACCAGCAACGACGATTTGCCACCCAGCTCCAGGCTGACACCCTTCACCGTTTCGGCAGCGCGTTGCATCACCTGCACGCCAACCGCATTGCTGCCCGTGAAAGAGATCTTGGCGATACGTGGATCCGCCGACAACGGCGCGCCCACCGCCAGCCCGGTGCCGCAGACCAGATTGAACACGCCGTCGGGCAACCCGCATTCAGCGATGATCGCGGCCAGTTCCAGCTCCGCCAGCGGCGTCACTTCAGAAGGTTTCAGCACCACGCAGCAACCGGCGGCGAGCGCTGGCGCCAGTTTCCATGCGGTGGTGACCATGGGGAAATTCCACGGAACGATCAGCCCGACCACGCCGCAGGGCTCACGCCGCAAGCGTGCGCTGAAATCCTCGCTGGGCAGCGGCACGTTGCTGTCCTGCCCGGCGTCGAGGCCTTCGGCGAGTTCGGCGTAATAGTCGAACGTGGCGATCACGTCATCGACATCGATGGCCGCTTCGAACTGCGGTTTACCGTTGTTGCTCGACTGCAGGTTCATCAAGTGCTCGCGAGCGTTGCGCACGCCGTTGGCAATGTTGCGCAGGATCGCAGCGCGTTCGGCGCCGGTGGTTTTCGACCAATGTTCGAACGCTTCGGTCGCCGCGCTGATCGCCTGGTCGACGGCGTGTTCGTCACCGCCATTGACGGTGGTCAGCAGCGCTTCGGTAGCGGGGTTGATCACCCGTAGATGTTCGCGGCCCGACGACCATTGACCGTTGATGTAGAGCCCGTCGAGTGTGGTTGGAAAACTCATCATTGGGCCACCGCCTGCATCCACTGGTTCTGGTCGATTTCAATCAGCGTCGGGCCTTGCCGGTCCGTCGCTTTACGCAGCGCTGCGCGCAATTCGTCGATGCTGCTGATGGCTTGCGCGGCGCAACCGAGGCCCTTGGCCACGGCGACGAAATCCGGGGTGTAGATGTCCACGCCAACCGGTTCGATGGCGCGGTTGACCATGTACTTTTTGATCTCCTCGTAACCCTGGTTATTCCACAGCAGCACGATTACCGGCACCCGCGCTTCAACGGCGCTGGCCAGTTCCGGCAGGGTGAATTGCAAGCCGCCGTCACCGATCAGGCACACCACCGGCGGGCGCGCGCCGTTATCGAGTTGTCCACCGAGCCACGCACCAATCGCCGCCGGCAACGCATAGCCGAGGGTGCCGTAACCGGTGGATGCGTTGAACCAGCGTCGCGGACGCTCGGGGTTGAACGTGAGGTTGCCGGTGTACACCGGTTGCGTGGAATCGCCGACGAACACCGCTTCGGGCAATTCGTGCAGCACGGTTTCGAGCAAACGCGTCTGCGCCAGCGTTGGTGCATCCCAGCTCGCCGCCAATTCATTACGCAGACGCGCGGCGCGGACCTGGCCCCAATCATTGCGGCGTTCGACCAGCGGTTGGTGCGACAAGGCGCTGAGCAATGCTTGCGCGGCATTGCGCGAATCAGCGACCAGTGCGATGTGCGGCGGGTAGTTGCGCACGGTCTGATCGGCATCGATGTCGATGCGCAACAGCTTGCCGGGAACCTCGAAGCCGCCGGCGAAGGTCACGTCGTAATCGGTCTCGGCCAGCTCGGTGCCGATCGCCAGCACCACGTCGGCTTCAGCGACCAGTGCGCGAGTGGCAACCAGGCTTTGCGTCGAACCGATCAACAATGGATGGCTGGTCGGCAGCATGCCTTTGGCGTTGATGGTCAGCGCCACTGGAGCGTCGAGCAATTCGGCGAGTCGGGTCAACTCCGGCGCCGCGTCGATAGCACCGCCGCCGGCGAGAATCAGTGGACGTTGCGCCGTGGCGAGCAGTTCGCTCATGCGGGCCACGGCAGCCGGTGCGGCGCCGGCGCGATCGATATTCACCGGCGGGCTGGCGAGCAACTCATCGGCCTCTTCCACCAGCACGTCCAACGGAATTTCGATGTGCACCGGACGCGGTCGTCCGGCCTGGAACAGCGCGAAAGCGCGAGCAAGCACCACCGGCAGTTCGGCAGCGGACATCAGCGTGTGCGAGAACGCTGCGACGCCGCCGACCAGTGCGCTCTGGTTCGGCAGTTCATGCAACTTGCCGCGGCCACCGCCCAACTGACTGCGCGACTGCACGCTGGAAATCACCAGCATCGGAATCGAATCGGCGTAAGCCTGGCCCATGGCCGTGGTGATATTGGTCATACCCGGGCCGGTGATGATGAAGCACACACCGGGTTTGCCGCTGGTGCGCGCGTAGCCGTCAGCCATGAACCCGGCGCCCTGTTCATGACGAGGCGTGACGTGGTTGATGCTTGAACGGGCGAGGCCTCGGTACAGCTCAACGGTATGCACACCGGGAATGCCGAACACCTGCTCGACCGCGTAATTCTCCAACAGCTTGACCAGTACTTCGCCGCACGTTGCCATGTTGATTGCCCTTTCATTCACTGAACACTCCCTGTGGGAGCGAGCCTGCTCGCGAATAAGCGGTCCAGCCAACATCCGTGTCGAACCTTGAACCGTCTTCGCGAGCAGGCTCGCTCCCACACGGTCCGTGGAGTGCCCATTGGAACGGTGCGCAACTGGCAGCAACAATCGATTAAAAGTCATACTAGCCATGTCGCCACGTCATACCTCGGATCGCCATGAAACGCCTGCCACCCCTGCCCGCTCTGCATACGTTCTGGATCACCGCGCAATGCTGCAATTTCACTCGCGCCGCCGAGCAGTTGCACATCACTCAGGGCGCGGTGAGCCGGCAGATCGCCGGGCTCGAAGAACAGCTCGGTTATCCGCTGTTCATTCGTCTGGCCCGAGGTCTGGCGCTGACGGCCGAAGGCCGCGAATGGCTGCCGCGAGTGGAAAAGGTCTTCGGGCTGATCAGTGAAGCGACCGAGCAGATCGGTCTGACGCGGCAAACCTTGCAACTCAAGGCCCCGAGCTGCGTGATGCGCTGGCTGCTGCCGCGTCTGCTGCAATGGCAGAAGGAACGCCCGGACGTGCCGGTGAAACTGACGGCCTCGCTGCAACACGGCGTGGACTTTCAGCGCGAGCAATTCGATGCCGCGGTGATCTACGGTCCGCCGCCGGACAATTCGCCAGGCGCACTGCATCTGTTCGACGAGCAACTGACACCGGTCTGCTCGCCGCAACTGCTCAAGGGCTCGCCCGCGCTGAATTCACCGCAGGATTTGCAAGAGCATCTGTTATTGCACCCGACCCACGACATTCAGGACTGGTCGGTATGGCTCGATGCGGCGGGTTTGCAACTGGGCAATCTGCGCAGCGGCCAGCATTTCGAAACGCTGGATCAGGCAATGTCGATGGCGTCGCACGGGACGGGGGTGGCGATCGGGGACTGGTCGCTGATTGGCGATGATCTGAACGCAGGACGGCTGGTGAAGCCGTTTGCGTTGAAGGTGAAGACGGGGTTGGCGTATTACGTGGTGGTGCCTGCTGGAGCCGAACCCTCGCCGCAACTTGAGGAGCTGATGCTCTGGCTGGTTGAGCAGGC
>NZ_RAZO01000474.1:2029-4285 GCF_004307535.1 Pseudomonas sp. Sample_9 | reverse complement strand
AGGAAAGTCCAGTCCAGTTCCTGCTCCTGACGCAACGCATCAAGAAACGCCGCCCCCGCGCTCGCCTCGGCTTTGTATTCAGCCGGGAAACCGGCGCTGTCGATCACCCGCGTGTCATCCGGCAGCAACAGCGAACCGGCGCCGCCGACCACCAGCAAGCGCTTCACGCCCGCCTGTTTTACCGGTCCGACAATCGCCGAGGCCGGGACGGTGGCGAAGTGCGCTGCGCTGATCACTACATCGTGACCGGCCACCGCCGCTTGCAGCGCCGCCGAATCCAGCACGTCGAGGCTCTTGCTGACGACACCGGCACGGCTGCCGATCTTCGAGGTATCGCGGGCAATGGCGGTGACGCTGTGGCCGCGACGCAGGGCTTCTTCCAGCAGTTGGCTACCGGCACGGCCGGTGGCACCAATGATTGCGATCTTGCTCATGACATTCTCCAGTTGGCTTGAAAATGCTGCGTGTTCAGGTTCGGCTTACCAATGCATCTCGCCCTTGGCGACTTTCGCGCTGAGCTCCAGCGAGCTTTCCTCGCCCAGCTGCGGGTAGCGTTTTTTCATCGCTGCGATCAGTGCAGCAGAGTCTTTGGCCTTGGCGGTTTCGGCATCGAAGGCCTTGATGTAATCGGCGGTGAATTTCACGCTGGCCAGCGAGCGGCTGCTGTCACCCAGAAAATGGCCGGGCACCACGGTTTGCGGTTTCAGGCTTTCGATGGTGTGCAGGGTGTGCAGCCAGTCGGCGTGGGATTGCGCGGTCTGGGTGTCGGCCATCCACACATGAATGTTCTCGGCGACCACTACGCCACCGACCACTGCTTTGAGCGACGGGATCCATACGAAGCTGCGATCCGGTTGCTTGCCGTCGAGGCCGATCACCTGCAATTGCTTGCCTTCGAGGGTCAGGCTGTCGCCCTTGAGCACGTCCGGGACGATGGTTTTCGTCGGCACATCGGCGCCCATTTTTGGCCCCCAGTAGGCCAGTTTGCCGTCGACGGTGTGCTTGATGTGATCGACAGTCGGCTGCGAAGCCAGCACTTTCGCCTGCGGGAATGCTTTGGTCAGGGTGTCGAGGCCGAAGTAGTAATCCGGGTCACCGTGGCTGATGTAGATGGTGGTCAATTGCTTGCCACTGGCGCGGATCTTCTCCACCACCTGCTCGGCCTGGGATTTGCCGAATTGCGCATCGACCAGAATCGCTTCTTTCTCACCGCTGACCAGCACCGAGCTGACCGGGAAAATCGCCTGGGTGCCCGGGTTGTAGACATCAAGGCTCAGTTCGGCAGCGGATGCATGGGCGGCAAAGCCGAAAAATGCTGCGGCGAGCAGAACGCGCTTGAAAGGGGTGAAGCCGATCATTTGTTGCTCCGGATTGCGAATGCCAGTCTGGCGATGCAACAGAGCTTAGTTGCCAGACTCAGTACAAAAAATGCGATGCTTGGACATAGTTTGTTTCTGAAAGCGGGCAAATCATGGATCGGCTTCAAGCAATGCGGGTATTCGTCACGGTGGTGGACCTCGGCAGCCAGTCGGCGGCGGCCGATCACCTCGACCTGTCGCGGCCGGTGGTGTCACGCTATCTGGCGGAGCTGGAAGACTGGGTTGGCGCGCGGCTGATGCACCGCACCACGCGCAAGTTGAGCCTGACCGCCGCCGGCAGTGAAATCCTCCCGCGCTGCCGGCAGATGATCGACCTGTCGCACGACATGCAGGCCGCCGTCAGCGAACCCGATGACGCGCCGCGCGGATTGCTGCGGATCAGCGTCAGCACCTCGTTTGGCCAGGCGCAACTGGCCGATGCGGTCGCGGCGTACGTCAGGTTTTACCCCGGCGTGAGTATCGATCTGCAAATGCTCGACCGCACGGTGAATCTGGTCGATGAACGCATCGATCTGGCGATTCGCACCAGCAATGATCTTGATCCGAATCTGATCGCCCGGCGCCTGACCGTGTGCCGCTCGGTGGTCTGCGCAGCGCCGGCTTATCTGCTTGAGCATCCGGCGCCGCAGACGGTTGAGGATTTGAGCCGACATAACTGCCTGACCCATTCCTATTTCGGCAAAAGCCTGTGGCATTTCGAGGAGGATGGCGAACCGGTTTCGGTACCGGTGCAGGGCAATATCAGCGCCAACGAGGCCAGCACCCTTCTGCGCGCAACCCTGGCCGGCGCGGGCGTGGCGATGCTGCCGACCTACCAGGCTGGCGTGCATATTCACAACGGCGAGCTGCTGCGTTTGCTGCCACACGCAGAACCGCG
>NZ_RAZO01000474.1:0-1929 GCF_004307535.1 Pseudomonas sp. Sample_9 | reverse complement strand
TTGTTGCTCGGCCTTCAAGCGGTCGCGGAATGCCTTTGGCGAAATCCCCACCCGGCGGCGGAACAGGCGCGTGAAATTGGTCGGATCGGAAAAACCCAACAGCTCCGACATCTCGTAGATCGTCATGCTGGTGTAGGTCAGCAGGCGCTTGGCTTCCAGCAACTGACGCTCGTGCATGATCTGCAACGCCGGTTGCCCGGCCAGTTCACGGCAGGTGCCGTTGAGGTGCGACACGGAGATGCCCAGGCGATGGGCGAGGTCTTCGACCTTGACGTGCTGGCGGTAAGTCTCTTCCACCAACTGAATGAAACCGTTGAGGTATTCGCGTTGGCGCTGCGGGCGCTGGCTGGCCTTATGCCGAACGATCGCCTGGCGGCTGACCCAGACCATGATCACGCTGACCAGCGAATGCATGAGCATTTCCCGCGCCGGTTGATGGCCGTTGTACTCGGCCTGCAACGCTGAAAACAGGCTGTTGAGATAATCGCCATCCTTGCCGGCCGGGTAGTTTTCCGCTCGGGCCAACGCGTGTACCGAATCGCCCAATTGCGCCTGCAAATGATTGATCAGCGGCGTGGCCAAGGTGACGATGAAGCCTTCAACATCCTCGGAAAAACGAAAGCCATGCACCGACAACGGTGGCAGCACCTGTATCGCCGGAGTCTCGAGTTGGGTGCGCTGGCCTTCGATTTCTAGCTCTGCCTGACCTTTGAAAACGAACAGCAGCTGGCACAGATCCGCGTGGCGGTGAGGTTTGATTTCCCATTGGTGTTCGCGACTGCGCGAGGAAATGGTTTCACAGTGCAGCAAGTCCGGGGTCGGCCAGTCCAGGCTTTCACCGTAGAGCTTGAACACCGGAATAGAAGGCAGGGCAGGCTTGTTCATACTTCAATCCAGGCCTCTGGTTTTTGGGCGATAATCGCACCGATTGGCAGAATGTACAGGTATCGGCTCAGTTTTCACCTTCAATTGACAGACCCGCAAGGGAAAAATGCAAGCACTCGATCCATAAAATCATTCACCGGTTGTTGCTGCGTGAAGCTTGCGAGTCATAAAAACAATGAAAACTCTGAAAACCCAAGTCGCCATTATCGGCGCCGGTCCTTCCGGACTGCTCCTCGGCCAATTGCTGCACAACGCTGGCATCGACACCCTGATCCTCGAACGCCAGACGCCCGATTACATTCTTGGGCGCATCCGTGCCGGTGTGCTTGAACAAGGCATGGTAGAGCTGCTGCGTGAGGCCGGCGTCGGTCAGCGAATGGATGCCGAAGGTCTAGTTCATGGCGGCTTCGATCTGGCGTTGGACGGGCGTCAGGTGCACATCGACCTGCACGCGCTGACCGGCGGCAAAACAGTAATGGTCTACGGCCAGACCGAGGTCACCCGCGACCTGATGGCCGCTCGTCGGGAGGCCGGCGCGCCAACAATTTATCAGGCAAGCAATGTCGTTCCCCATGGCATGAAAAGCGACGAAGCTTTTGTCACCTTCGAAAAGGACGGTGAAAGCTGGCGCGTCGATTGCGATTACATCGCCGGTTGCGATGGTTTCCATGGCGTCGCCCGACAGTCGATTCCTGCCGATAGCCTGAAGATTTTCGAGCGGGTCTACCCGTTCGGCTGGCTGGGGATTCTCGCCGACACACCGCCGGTCCACGATGAATTGGTCTACGCCCGCCACGAACGCGGCTTCGCCTTGTGCAGCATGCGTTCGGCCACCCGTACCCGCTATTACCTGCAAGTGCCGGCGGATGAAAACGTCGATGACTGGAGCGATCAGCGTTTCTGGGATGAGCTGAAAAAACGCCTGCCGGATGCCCTCGCGGAAAAACTGGTGACCGGTTCTTCGATCGAAAAAAGCATCGCGCCGCTGCGCAGTTTTGTCGTCGAGCCAATGCAGTACGGGCGCATGTTTCTCGTCGGCGACGC
>NZ_RAZO01000025.1:4265-13379 GCF_004307535.1 Pseudomonas sp. Sample_9 | reverse complement strand
AGACTTGCCACCGTCGGGCCGTGTCAGACACGCGCCTGGTTATCGAACCCCAGCAGGCCGAGGCTGCGAATCACCTTCTGGGTGATGTAGCCGGCTTCGTTGGATGCCGCCGACGCCGCAAGGAAACCGGTGGTCAGCCAGCGATTCACCGTTTGCCCGTTGGCATTTTTCTCGATGAAGTTGGCGTCGCGGTCGGCCTTCATCAGGTCGGCGATGCGATCGAGGGCTTCGTCCCAGCCGATACGCGTCCATTCATTGCTGCCGGGCTTGCGCACTTGCGGGTACTGCAAGCGGCCGGGGCTGTGAATGAAGTCGAGCAGGCCCGCGCCTTTCGGGCACAGCGTGCCGCGATTGACCGGGTGGTCGGAATCGCCTTCGATATGAATGATGTTTTGCGCCACGTTCTTGCCGGCATCGCCCTGGCTGTACATGATCAAACCGCAACCGACCGAGCAATACGGGCAGGTGTTGCGGGTTTCACGGGTGTGGGCGAGCTTGAAGTGACGCACCTGCTCGGCGAAGGCCGCCGTCGGGGCCATGCCCAACGCGCCCAGGCTTGAGCCTGCAAGGCCGATACCGGCGACCTTGAAGAACTGACGACGGCTGAGATCCATCGTGCACTCCTGATCAGGTGGAACCCGGTACTTGTGCCGGGCTTTATCTGGACAATCACGGTTGCGACGCCTTGGCGCCGACTTTTTCACTGTAGACAAAGACCTTGCCGATTGTGTGAAAACCGACCGTCGGGTGTTTCATCTGCAATCTCGAGGTGTTGATCGTTCCCACGCTCCGCGTGGGAATGCCTCAAGGGACGCTCCGCGTTCCACTGGGACGCAGAGCGTCCCGGGCTGCATTCCCACGCGGAGCGTGGGAACGATCAGTCAGATCGCTATTGCGAGCAGGCTCACTCCTACAGGGAACGAGTTGCGCATAGAATGTCCGGCAGAACCAATCCCGCCTTGACGAGACCGCGCATGACTTTCGATTTTGATCAGCTGTTCGACCGCCACCACACTGGCAGCACCAAGTGGAGCCGCTACCCGGCCGATGTGTTGCCGATGTGGGTCGCTGACATGGATTTTGCCGCGCCGCCGGTCATCGTCGAAGCCTTGCAACAGCGCCTGCTGCACCCGTTGCTCGGTTACAGCGTGGCCCAGGACAACCTGCGTGAAGCGATCGTCGCCGACCTGTGGAACAAGTATTCATGGCAGGTCAAACCGCAGGAGCTGATCTTCCTGCCGGGTGTGGAATCGGGCTTCAACATGGCGCTGAAGGCTTTGGTCCAGGCGCAGCAGAATGTCGTCGTGCAAGTGCCTAACTACCCGCCGCTGCGCCATGCGCCGGGGCATTGGGGCCTGAACAAGGTCGAGCTGGAATTCAACGCCCAGGCCGATGGCACCTACGCCACGCCATTGGACGCACTGCGCGAGTCGCTGAAAGGCGGCGGCGCCCTGCTGTTGAGCAACCCGCACAACCCGATCGGCAAGGTCTTCGCCCGCGAAGAATTGCAGGCAGTGGCGGATATCTGCGCAGCGCAGGACGCGTGGATCATCTCCGACGAGATTCACGCCGAACTGTGCTTCGACGGCCGCGTGCACATTCCCACCGCATCGCTGAGCCCCGAGATTTCCAAACGCACGATCACCCTGATGTCGGCGAGCAAGGCCTACAACATCGCCGGGCTCAAGACCTCGTTCATGATCATCCAGGACGCCGGTCTGCGCGAACGCGTCAACCACGCTCGCTGCGGCATGGTCGACAGCGTCAACCCGCTGGGCATGGAAGCCACCCGCGTCGCCTACAGCGAAGCCGCGCCGTGGCTCGCCGAACTGAAAACCTACCTGCAGGCCAACCGCGACTGGCTGGTAGACGCGGTGCGCACGCGCCTGCCGGGCGTGACCATCAATGTGCCGCAGGGCACGTATCTGGCGTGGCTCGATTGCACCGCGCTGGACCTGCCGGATCCGCAGCGGTTCTTCCTCGAACAGGGCAAGGTCGGCCTGAGCGCGGGATTGGATTTTGGCGACCGGCATCAGCAGTTTGTGCGTTTGAACTTCGGTTGCCCGAGGGCGTTGCTGGAAGAAGGGATTGCGCGGATGGAGCGGGCTTTGGCTAACCGCAATCTCTGATCCTGCCCCGAGATTCCCCTGTGGGAGCGAGCCTGCTCGCGAAAGCGCAGTGTCAGTCGACATATTTATCGTCTGACAGACCGCTTTCGCGAGCAGGCTCGCTCCCACATTGGTTTTGCATAGCCAACTAAATCCAGCGCAAATCCGATCGAACTCAAGGCAAACCCACCGGGTCAACCCGGAACACTGGCCTTGAAATCAGGAGACCCTGCGATGACTGACTACCCAAAACCACCCTTCCCGAAACAAGCCCAACCGGTGCCCGGCTCGCAACGCAAGATGGAGCCGTATCCAGACTGCGGCGAGCAAAGTTACGTCGGTTCCGGCCGCCTCGCCGGCAAGATTGCGTTGATCACTGGTGCCGACAGCGGCATCGGTCGCGCAGTGGCGATTGCCTTCGCCCGTGAAGGCGCCGATGTCGCCGTGGCGTACTTGAATGAACACGAAGACGCCAAGGAAACCGCACGCTGGGTCGAGCAGGCCGGGCGTCAATGCATCCTGCTGCCGGGCGATATCGCCGAGAAAGCGCAGTGCCAAGCGCTGGTCGACAAGACCGTCGAGCGCTTTGGCCGCATCGACATTCTGGTCAACAACGCCGCGTTCCAGATGACCCACGAAAACTTTGAAGAAATCCCAGATGACGAATGGGTGATGACCTTCGACGTGAATATCACTGCCATGTTCAGGATCTGCCAGGCGGCGATCAAACACATGCGCCCCGGTTCGTCGATCATCAACACCAGCTCGGTCAACTCGGACATGCCCAAGCCGACCCTGCTGGCCTACGCCACCACCAAAGGCGCGATCGCCAACTTCACCGGTGGCCTGGCGCAGATGCTCGGACCGAAGGAAATTCGCGTCAACAGCGTCGCCCCAGGTCCGATCTGGACGCCGCTGATCGTCTCGACCATGCCCGATGAAGAAGTGCAGAACTTCGGCGGCAGCACCCCGCTCGGCCGTCCCGGCCAACCGGTGGAAGTCGCGCCGATTTACGTGCTGCTGGCCTCCGACGAAGCCAGCTATATCACCGGCCAGCGCTACGGCGTGACCGGCGGCAAACCGATGCTGTAACCGTGCAGCAGAAAAACTGAACCCGAGCGGCATGGCATCTCTCCATACCTGTAAGCGCCTACGGGCCAACAGGAACAGGAGGTTGTCATGTCCGCCCCCCTCGTCAGACTCTTCACCCAACCCAACTTCGCCTGGACCGATATCCGCCGCGAAGAAGAAACCCATCCCCGCCACTATCTCGCGCATCTGCTGCTGCTCGCGCTGATTCCGGCCGTGTGCCTGTTCATCGGCACCACCCAGGTCGGCTGGAGCCTCGCCGTGGGTGAAAACGTGCGCCTGAGCACGGCCAGCGCCTTGCAATTGAGCGTGTTGCTGTACGTGACGATCGTCGCGGGTGTCGCGATTATCGGCGGGTTTATCAGATGGATGTCGCGATCATTCGATGCGCGGCCAACGCTCAATCAATGCATCGGTTTTGCCGCCTACACGGTGACGCCGTTTTTCCTCGCCGGGATTGCCGGGCTGTACCCGAGCCGCTGGCTGGCAATTCTGGTGCTCGGCGCGGCGTCGATCTATTCGACGTTTCTGCTGTTCGTCGGCCTGCCGACCTTCATGCATGAGCGCAAGGAGCAAGGCCTGCTGTATTCGGCGTGCGTGTGGGGCGTTGGCCTGCTGGTGCTGGTGACCATGCTGGTGTCGATGATTCTGCTGTGGTTCAACGTGCTCATCCCCGAGTACCTGCGCACGACCGTGAGCTGAGCCGGTGCGCCTGTCCTTGAGAATTCACCGCAGTGAGCGGTCATGAGTTTCGGCGTATGGGTCGCGGTGCTCGGCGCCGTGCTGCTGACGCTGGCCCTGACGTCGTCATGGTTGCGCTGGATGCCGGTCACCACCTCGGCGGTGTGCCTGCTGCTGGGCATCGCCATCGGCCCCAGCGGCCTCGACCTGCTGCAATTGCCGCTGGAAGAATCGTCGTTGTGGATGGAGCATCTGACGGAAGTCGCGGTGCTGTTTTCCTTGTTCGTCTGCGGTTTGAAATTGCGCCTGCCGCTGGGCAACAAGACCTGGCGCATCGCTTTTGGTCTGGCCGGGCCGGTGATGATTCTGACGATTATCGGCGTGTGTCTGCTGTTGCACTGGGGCCTGCAATTGCCGTGGGGGCCTTCCCTGCTGATCGGCGCGATTCTGGCCCCGACCGACCCGGTGCTCGCCGCACTGGTGCAGGTCAATGATGCCCAGGACGTCGACAGCGTGCGTTTCGGCCTCTCCGGAGAGGCCGGGCTCAATGATGGCGTGGCTTTCCCTTTCGTGATTCTTGGTTTGCTGTTGCTGCACGGTGACGGTAGCGCCAGCGAGTGGCAGCACTGGGTGGTTCGCAGTCTCTTGTGGGCGGTGCCGGCGGGTTTGCTCACCGGTTACTGGATGGGCCGCGGCATCGGCCGCATCGCCCTGCTGCTGCGCATTCACAACGAGGACAGCACCCTCGGCCCCAATGATTACCTGACCCTCGCGCTGATCGCGCTGTCCTACGTGGTCGCCGACGCCATTGGCGGCTACGGCTTTCTCGCGGTCTTCGCTGCTGGGCTTGGGCTGCGTCAGGAGGAAGTCAAATCCACGGGCATCACCCAGGCACCTGCCGAGCACCTGGTGCAGCCGGTGGTCGGTCATCAGAACGTCGAACCGCAGAACGCCGTGCATGGCGACACAGAGAAGCTGGAAGACAGCCAGGTTGCAGCGGGGATCATGATGGGCGACATGCTGGCGTTCGGCAGTCTGGTTGAGCGGGCGATGGAAGTATTTCTGGTAACCCTGCTTGGTGTTGTGCTGATAGCGCATTGGGACTGGCGGGCGTTGTGGATCGGCGCGGTGCTGTTCTGCCTGATTCGCCCGCTGAGCGTGGCGCTGATGCCATGGGGCAATCTGCTCAGCGGACCGCAGCGGTTGTTGATCGGCTGGTTTGGCATTCGCGGCATCGGCAGCCTGTTCTATCTGTTCTTCGCCCTGAACCATGGCCTGGATTCAGACGTGGCCAAGGTCTGTACCGACATCACTTTGTCGGTGGTGGCCCTGAGCATTCTGCTGCATGGCGTCAGCACACAACCGATGCTGGCGCGCTATGAACGTCTGAAGCAACGAAAAAGCTGATTCTTCAACCGCTGCGCTTGGCTGGAAATGATCGAAGATTTTTCTGCAAAAAAATGGATCGCCGGGCGCGACCCAACGGTCACAACTTTAACCGCGCCAATCATCAGCGCGGCCCGGCAGGTTCGGTTCCCCTGCGGCAAACAAGCCTATTAAACGGAACTCCGACACAAACAAGGTCACGGTCATGAACGAATGCTCGACTCCTGCGCAAATCAAGGCTTGCAGAGCACTGGCTCTGGAACGCAATCGTCAACTGTTCGAAGAAGCCCACGAACTGAACCGAGCGGCAAATGCGCTGCTGGAACAGACGCCGACCGACTTCGAACGCTTTGAGCAATACCGGGCACTGCGCAAGAAAGCCGATGCGAAATTTGAAGATGCGATTGATCATCTGTGTGTGCTGAATGAGGATTTCCCGCCGATCCCGGCGGCGGTGCAGAATGCTGTGACTGCGCGGCGTGAGCTGGAAACTGCGTAATAAAAGTTAAAAGCCCCTCACCCTAGCCCTCTCCCGGAGGGAGAGGGGACTGACCGAGGTGTTCTCACGTGCTACACCGACCTGGCATACCGCGCCGAATGTAGATTTTGAAAAGCATGAAGATCGGCTCCCTTCCCCCCTCGCCCCCTTGGGGGCGGTCCGACGTTTCGGGAGGGCTGGGGTGAGGGGGTAAAAATCTCATTAACATCACAACATCCAGCACCTGTCCCGACCAATCCACCTCAAGGATTGGTCACCTGAATAAACACCGCATATACCCCCAACATCACCCAGAACGTCGCAAAAATCCAAGGCGTGCGCACCGAAAACAGCAGCGACTTGCGATAGCCCTTGTGGCTCGATTCCATCTCGCTGAACAGCGGGGACTCGTCATACGCCGCGCCCATCACCGGCTCGCTGTGCAGCAACTGGCTCTGCTTGAAGTGCCAGTGGTCGATGATGTCGTACGCCGCACGAATCCCCGGCCAGGCATTCAATGAACTGAGCACGCCGAGCAATGCCAGAAACGGCGGCACGACGAGGGTGAACATCTTGCCCCACTCCGGATTGAGGTTAGCCATGCACGAGGCGAAAGCGATCACCAGAAACGACTGCGCCGCGAGGTAGGCGTCGGTGCGGTTGGCGAGGATGCTGGTTTCGTACTGGATTTCCCGGCGATAGAAATCCAGGCGCTCCTTGGGTGAGCCAAACATCTTGGCGTCGTGTTCGGCCAAGGCTTCTTCAGCAGCGCTTGGCTGGGTCAATATGCGAGACAAGAGACGTGCCCTCCAAAAGTGAACAAGACTTTTGGAAAGGCACGCGTCAGCACTAGTTCAGCCGGATCGACCAGCGCGTCATTTCATTGACTGGGCGATGATCTGCACCAGACCCGCTTGGGTGAACGGTTTCGGCAGACGCGGCAGTTGAGCGGCAAAACCTTCCAGGCGTTCGGCATATCCAGTGGCGAGAATGATCGGCAGATCCGGCTTGAGCATGCGCAACGCATGGGCCAGTTGCGCGCCGCTCATTTTTGGCATGGCCATGTCGGTGATTACCAGATCGATCACTTCGCCCTGATCGAACAGCGCCAGCGCCTGGGCGCCGGACGTTGCGCCGATGACTCGATGGCCGAGATCTTCCAGCAGCAGACTGGTGCTGGTCAGCACCAGCGAATCGTCATCGACCACGAGCACACTGAGCCTCGGCACCGCAATGGGCGCGGCGTTGCTGTACGCCGGGCGACTGGCCGTACGCTCAAGCGCCACCGGAATCCACAGCTCGGCCGCCGTACCCTGGCCCTTCTCGCTTTTCAGAATAAAGCGCCCGCCCAATTGTTCGATAAAGCCGTGCACCATCGACAAGCCCAGCCCGGTGCCTTTGCCCAGGCCTTTGGTGGTGAAGAACGGATCACGGGCACAGGCCAGCGTGGCTTCGTCCATGCCTTCGCCGCTGTCGATCAGGCTCAGGCACACGTAACGCCCCGCCGCCAATGTCGAATGAGTCTGTTCCAGCACCACTTCGGCTTGCGCCTGAATGATCACCGTGCCGCCGTCGGGCATGGCATCGCGGGCATTGGTGGCGAGATTGAGGATCGCCAGTTCCAGCTGATTGCTGTCCGCCAGCACGGGCTGCAGATCTTCGGGAAAGCGCGTTTCGATGCGAATGCCCGGCCCGAGCGAACTGCGCAGCAGCCCGGTGATACCTTGCACCAGTTGCGGGATATCCACCGACTCGGTCTTGAGCTCCTGACGACGGGCGAAGGCCAGCATGCGCTGGGTCAACGAGACGCCACGCAAGGCACCTTGGGTGGCGTTTTCCAGCAGACGAGCGATTTTCGGCGCGTCGCCGATGCGTTTCTGCACGATCTCGAGGTTGCCGAGAATCACCGTCAGCAGGTTGTTGAAGTCATGGGCGATACCGCCGCTGAGTTGGCCGATCGCCTGCATCTTCTGCGCCTGGAACAACGCCTCGCGGGTCTTTTCCAGGGCCTGCTGCGCCTCGTGCGCCTCGGTGACATCGCGGGTGATCTTGGCGAAGCCGAGCAACGTGCCGGTGTCGCCGCGAATTGCATCGACCACCACGTGGGCAAGAAAGCGCGTGCCGTCCTTGCGCATCCGCCAGCTGCGGTTCTCGAAGCGGCCTTCGCGGGTGGCAATCTCCAGCGAACGCTGCGGCTCGCCGAGTTCGCGGTCTTCGGGGGTGTAGAAAATCGAAAAATGCTGGCCGATGATCTCTTCCGGCAAATAGCCTTTGATGCGCTGCGCGCCCTGGTTCCAGTTGCTGACGCAGCCTTCGGGGCTGAGCATGTAGATCGCGTAGTCGGTGACGCCCTGCACCAGCAGGCGGAACTGCTGTTCGCTTTGCTTGAGGGTTTCCTCGGCCATTTTGCGGTCGGTGAGGTCGCGGGTGATCTTGGCGAACCCGAGCAGCTTGCCGTTGGGGTCGATAATCGGGTCGATCACCACGTGCGACCAGAAGTGCGTGCCGTCCTTGCGCACGCGCCAGCCCTCGCCTTCGAAGCGACCTTCGCGAATTGCCGTGTCGAGCGCCCGCTGCGGCAGGCCGTTGGCGCGGTCTTCCGGGGTATAGAAGCGCGAGAAGTGCTCGCCGATGATCTCGGCTTCTTCATAACCTTTGAAGCGTTTGGCGCCGGAGTTCCAACTGGTGATGGTACCGTCGGGGTCGATCATGTAGATCGCATAGTCGACAACCGCGTCGATCAGCAGCCGGAATCGGCTGTCTTCGATCGCTGCGGTTCTGTTGTTCTCACTCATCACACTCACCAGCCACTGTCATGGGCTGAAGTATGCGTGAATCCGCCGATTTGAAAAGCGCCGGTTCGCTTTTGATCGCCCACCAGCGCGGCAGCAGTTGTTTGATGCGGCTTTCGGCAAAGCGGTCGTCGATGAGCATGACCGTGCCGCGATCCTCACGGGTGCGAATCACCCGCCCGGCGGCTTGTACGACTTTTTGCATGCCCGGGTAAAGATAGGTGTAGTCGTAACCGGCGCCGAAAATGGCGGCCATGCGCCGCTTCATCTGCTCGTTGACCGGATTGAGCTGCGCCAGACCCAGCGTGGCAATGAACGCGCCGATCAGCCGCGCACCGGGCAAATCGATGCCCTCGCCAAATGCGCCGCCCAACACCGCAAACCCCACACCCTGGCTGTCGGCGCTGAACTGGTCGAGAAACGCCTGCCGCGCGCCCTCGGCCATGCCCCGCGATTGCAACCACTGGATGATGTGCGGATGGCGCTCGGCCAATAAGGTCGCGACCTGTTGCAGGTAATCGAAACTGCTGAAGAACGCCAGATAGTTGCCCGGGCGCTCGCTGAACTGGCGGGCGATCAG
>NZ_RAZO01000025.1:0-4165 GCF_004307535.1 Pseudomonas sp. Sample_9 | reverse complement strand
TGCTGAAGAACGCCAGATAGTTGCCCGGGCGCTCGCTGAACTGGCGGGCGATCAGCTCGACGATCGGCTCCAGCGAGGCTTGGCGATGGTTAAAACGCGTGGAGATCTGGCTGACGATGTGCACCTGCAATTGCTCGGCGCTGAACGGCGATTCAACGTCGATGCACACCGTATCGGCGGGCGTGCCGAGCAGGTCGGCGTAATAGTTGCGCGGGCTCAGCGTGGCCGAGAACAGCACGCTGCTGCGCGCCGCGCTCAGGCGCGGGCCGATGAACGCGGCCGGCACCACGTTGCGCAGGCAAAGTTGCGACAGTGGACGCTTGCGGTCGAGGTCGCGTTTGCTGATATCGAACAGGTAATGCTCGTCGTACAGCTCGGCGACCCGGGCGAATTGCAGCAAGTCGAAATAGAAATTCTGCAGGCCGCTGTCGAGGCCTTGCGGATGTTCGTTGAGGTAATCGCCGATGGCCGCACAACACAGGGAGATGGCTTGCAGGAGTTTGTCCGGCGCCTTGTCGTAGGCCTGATACGCCGCCAGTTGCGGCGCGTGCAGCGCGTTCCATTCGCGATTGACCCGTTGCAGCGAATTCTTCAGCGCGGCCGGCGCGGTTTTGCGCACGCTGGCGAGGGTGAACTGGTCGAGGCTGGCGCTGTACATCTGCCGGCCGCGCTCGACCAGGTTGTGCGCCTCGTCGGCGAGCACCGCGACTTTCCACTGATTGAGCTGGGCCAGACCGAACAGCAGCGCGCTGAAGTCGAAGTAATAGTTGTAGTCGGCAACCACCACATCCGCCCAGCGGGCCATTTCCTGACTCAGGTAGTACGGGCACACGCTGTGCTGCGCGGCGACTTCACGCATCGCCGCCTGATCGAGCAGGTTGATGCGGCTGGCGGCTCCGCGGGCGGCCGGCAAGCGATCATAAAAACCCTGGGCCAGCGGGCAGGATTCGCCATGACAGGCCTTGTCCGGATGTTCGCAGGCCTTGTCGCGGGCAACCATTTCCATCACCCGCAGCGGCAAGTCCGGCGTTTGCCTGAACAACACCTGGCTGGCATCCAGCGCCAGCTTGCGTCCGGGAGTCTTGGCGGTGAGAAAGAACACCTTGTCCAGTTGTTGCGGCGCCAAGGCCTTGAGCATCGGAAACAGCGTGCCAAGGGTTTTGCCGATGCCGGTCGGCGCCTGGGCCATGAGGCAGCGGCCGGTGCTGACGGCTTTGAACACTGATTCGGCCAGATGCCGTTGGCCGGGACGAAAATCCGCGTGCGGGAACGCCAGTTGCTGCGCGGCCAGATTGCGCGCCTCGCGGTGGGCCATTTCCTGCTCGGCCCATTGCAGGAACAAAGCGCACTGCTGCGCGAAAAACCCCTGGAGCGATTCGGCGCTGTGGGATTCGACCAGACAGGTTTCCTTTTCGCTGACGACGTCAAAATACACCAGCGCCAGATTGATCTGCTGCAGTTGCAGCTTCTGGCACATCAACCAGCCGTAGATTTTCGCCTGCGCCCAGTGCAACTGGCGGTGATTGGCCGGTTGCTTGCTCAGGTCGCCGCGATAGGTTTTGACTTCTTCCAGGCAGTTTTGCGCCGGATCGTAGCCATCCGCCCTGCCCTTGACCTTCAACTCGCCGAACTCACCTTGCAGGGCCACTTCGCTCTGGTATTGCTCGCTGCGCCGCGAGGCCACGGTGCGATGGCCGACGATGCCTTCCAGCGCGGTCGGTGACGGGGTGAAGCGCAGGTCGAGGTCGCCGGTCTTGGCAGTGAACTCGCACAATGCGCGCACGGCAACGCTGTAGCTCAAGCGCTCTGCTCCGCCCATTGCACATAACACACGGCCACCGGCATCTGGTGCTCGTGGCAGAACTCCAGCCAGCGCAGCTGATTGTCCTGCAAGCGGTCGCCGGGGCCTTTGACTTCGATCATGCGGTAGGTCTTGTGCTGCGGCCAGAACTGGATCAGGTCCGGCATGCCGGCACGGTTGGCCTTGATGTCGAGCAGCAATCGGTTGAACCAGTGTTTCAGATGTTCGGCGGGCAGACAGGCCAGCGCCTGCTCCAGCAAGTCTTCATTGAGCGCGCCCCAGAACACGAACGGCGACTGGATGCCCCACTTGTCGACGAAGCGCTGGCGGATGGTCTCGACGTAGCGGCCGTCGTCGAGTTCGCCCAGGCAGGCCTGGAACAGCTCGGCGCGGCGCTCGAGGAAATCTTCGCTGAGCAGATCCACCGGGCCGCGCTGGAACGGGTGAAAGAACGCACCCGGCAACGGCGCGAAGATCGCCGGCCAGCACAACAGGCCGAACAGCGAATTGATCAGGCTGTTCTCGACGTAATGCACCGGGCCGTCATCGGCGTGCAAGTGCGCTTGTACGTGAAATTCCACCGACCGCGCCGGATCGATGCGCGGCAAGTGCAAGTCGAGGCGCTCGACCTCTCTGGCCTTGGCACGCTTGAGCGGCGGGCCACCGAGTTTGCGCCGCAGGCGCGGGACGATGCGCTGCAAACCTTGTTGCTCAGCCGCGCTTTGCGGGGCCTGTTCGGCCAGCGTGCCGAGCTCCAGCGCCAGCGCGTATTCGCCGCAGCGTTCGAGCACACGGATCATCCGCAGCCGTGCGCCCGGATAAGCGCAGTCGCGGTAAACACTCAGGGCCAGGGCAAAGTCGCCGATGCGCTCGGCGTATTGGCCGATCTGGAACAACGCCTTGGCTTGCCGGCGGCGCAGCCACGGGTTGTCGAATTGCACGGCGTTGATCTGTTCGACGATCTCGTCCAGCGCTTCACCGGCTTCGAAGCGCAACTGGCATTGATGCAGGAACAGGCAGGCGTCGACGTCTTCGCGACTGCGCAGGCCTCGGGAATCGGCGCAGAACTCGACTTTTTCATAGGTAAAGATGCCCAGGTCGGCCAGCACGAACTCCGACCAGTCCTGATACAGATTGCCGAAGAACATCAGGCGCAGGCGATCGCACAGGTCCATCAGGGTCAGGCTGAACAGCCGCTCAGCCAGTTGCGGCGCCCAAGCGCGCAGGGTTTGCGCGTCGGTGAACTGTTCGGCCAGCACCGGCAGCCATTCATCCTTGCGCCCTTTCGGCTGTTCGATAGAGGCGCCGAATGCCTGCAAAAGCTCGGCCTTGAGCAAGACATCGAACAGTTCTGCCAGTGTCAAATCCGCGTGTTCATCGAGCCAGCCGTGATCGAGCAACGGCCGCGCCGCCTCGGCAATGTCGCCGATTTCCAGATAATTGAGTTTGCTCGCGCGAAAGTGAATGCCCTTGCGCATGACCATGCGTACCAGCAATCCCTGCGAGGTTTGCGGCAGCGTGTTGAAGTCGCGGATGAAGCCGTGCTCGCTTTCGTTCATCACATCGGCATAGCGAAGCCCAAGCCAATCAAGCACTTGCCGGAAGTTGTTGAGGTAATAGAACGGATCGTCGAGAGGGTTGGAGGTCACGGGAATTCAAAGCCACGGCAAGCGAACACTGGTTATGCGTACAGATACCAGCTCAGCCCTGCCCGGCGCAAACGGAAAAAGATCAATGGCATTTTTTTGCGCCGCCATCGAACTTTTCCGCCGATGCTGGCACCAACCGCGTTACAGGGCCGACAATGCCCGCAATCACATTCAAGCAAGGAGTCAGAGGTGGGTATGAAAATCAAGATGCTGGGTATTCCTGTAGCGGTCGCAGCCCTGTTGGCGCTGGGCGGCTGTTCGACCCAGACCGTGGTGACGTTGCAGAACGGCACCCAGTACCTGACCGAGGACATGCCGAAGACCGAGACCGAAGACGGTTTCTATGAGTTCGAAGACATCTCCGGCGCCAAGGTCAAGGTTCGCGCTGATGAAGTAGCGACCGTGCGCAAGGAAGACTGACTTGGCTTGAATGATCGTTTTTCGCGAGCAGGCTCGCTCCCACACTGGATCTGCGTCGTCCACAAATCCCCTGTGGGAGCGAGCCTGCTCGCGAAGGGGCCGCCAAAGGCCCCGCATCAACCTCAGGCGATAACAACCCCGTCGGCACTCAAACTCCCAAGCGCCACCCCCACCAACGTCACCGAATCCGCACCAAACGTCAGCACGGTATCCTTCCCGACCGCCGACGCATGGGCGCGCAAATCATCCCCCGGCAATACGCCCTGCACGCCAAGAAACACCAGTTTGTCATCGG
>NZ_RAZO01000253.1:0-1267 GCF_004307535.1 Pseudomonas sp. Sample_9 | reverse complement strand
TCCACCCTTCGGTAAAAGAAACCTACCTCAACAGTCAGCAAGCGGCCGCGCTGCGCGGTGATGCCCGGGAAAGTTTCGAGTTCGGCGGCATTATTTGGGAGCGTTACCGTGGCAAGGTCGCTGGCGTTTCCTTCGTGCATGACGACAAGGCGCTTCTGGTTCCGGAAGGCGTGCCGGATCTGTACATCTCGGTGTTCGCGCCAGCTGACTACATGGAAACGGTCAACACACAGGGCATTCCGTACTACAGCATGATCGAGCCGCTGCCCTTCAACAAAGGCATGGCCGGTGAAGCGCAGTCCAACCCGCTGCACCTGTGCACCCGACCGCGTGCGCAGGTCCTTCTGGAACTCTGACCGTGGGCTTTCGCGACCTGATCGCCGAGGTCGATGCGGTGGTGTTCGAAACGCTGGGCGATACCGCACGGATTGACGGTCGCGAAGAGCCAGTGTTCGGCATGTTCGCCGCACCCTGGCTGCAACCCAAGTTCGGCAAGCTCAACACCGGGTTGCGCGAGCCGCGCTTCGAGATCCGTGTCAGCGATTCGCAAGGTCTACAGCAGGGCATGCTGGTCAGCGTTGATTTGCCCGCCTTGGACGGCGGCGGTGACTACGACCTGATTCAGCTCGAACCGAGCGGCGACGGCCTGGTCGCCCTCATTCTGAGGTTGCGCCCATGAGTGTCGGCAGCTATTTCAAACCCTCGGCCGGGGGCGGGATGATCTCCATCCAGTCCTCGGCCGCAGACTTTCAGGCGTTCCAGGACTTTGCCAAGGTGGTGCCGAAAGCGGCTGCGGCGGCGCATCGGCGCGCGATCAACAAGACGTTGGGTTGGTTGCGCACGCACATCGCCCGAGCGGTCAGTCGGTCCGAGCGCATCGCTGTTGCGGCCGTGCGTCAGCGGTTGCGCAGCTATCCGGTTTCCGGTGGTGCTGCGAGCGGCAAGTTGTGGTTCGGTTTGAATGCCATTGAATCCAGCCGAATCGGCCGGGCGCGGCAAAGCGGCAGTGGGGTCTCAGTGGCCGGGCGGCGTTACCAAGGGGCTTTCCTCAAGAAGGTCTACGGCAACAAACCCGATATCTGGATACGCACAGCCAGCAAGCATTTCAACGCGGACGACTACCCCGACAGCACGGTGTCACCCGGTCGAGGGCCGAGTTCGGGTTGGGTCGCCGAAAACGGCAGTCGTTTCCCGCTGGCAAAGGCCAAGGTATCGCTGGAGCAAGCCCGGCCGCACTTTGAAAGCTGGGTAAAAAAAGCGGATGAGC
>NZ_RAZO01000238.1:0-13433 GCF_004307535.1 Pseudomonas sp. Sample_9 | reverse complement strand
TCTGCGCGTTGCCGATCACCGACTGCACGAGGCGCCTGACCGAAACCCTGGTGTGTTTGCGCGAACAGAGTTCGCGGCGAGTAGTGGCGACATTTCTCGATATGGTTCGCGAGAGTCTTGCGTAAACAGTATCGGCCCCTTCGCGAGCAGGCTCGCTCCCACATGGGACCGCGCTCTGCAATGTGGGAGCGAGCCTGCTCGCGAAGGAGTCGACACGGTTTTCAGACAGGAGCCAGATCAAAAAAAGCCTGAATCAAGCGCAACTCGCGCCGGCGCTCCATGCAGCCAATCATGTGCCGGTTCACCAGCCCTTCCCCGGCAATCGGGATCGCCACCACGCGCGGGTCATGACTGACTTCCACCGATGACACCACACCGACACCCAACTCGGCCGCGACCGCTTCGGTCACCGCCTCGCGACTGTCCAGCTCCAGCAACACCCGCGGCTGAATCGAGGCCTGTGCACACGCCTGGTCAAACGTGCGCCGGGTAATCGAAGTCGGCTCACGCAGAACCATGATCACTTGGTCCAGCTCTTTGAGTTTCACTTCACCGGAGCGATTCGCCCAGCGATGCCCCGCCGGCACCAGCGCGCAGATCCGCGATTCGCTCAGCGCTTGCAGATGCAGGCCCTTGCGCGGCTCGACCTCGGTCAGCACCGCGACATCGGCGTGTTCCGACAACAGCGCCGCCAGGGTTTCCTGGGCGTTGCCCAGACGCAGGTTCACGGTGATGCCCGGATAGCGTGCGCGCAGGCTCGCCAGCATCGGCATGACCATGTGCGGCCCATCCGCCGCCACCTCCAGACGCCCGGTCAGTAACTGTTGGTTCGCCTCAAGCAGCGTCTGCGCTTCTTCCGCCAGGCCGAACATGGCGCGGGTGATCGCCGCCAGTTTGGTGCCCTCCTCGGTCAGTTCCACCCGTCGCGCGGTACGCCGCAGCAAGGTGATCTGGTAATGCTCTTCCAGTGCCTTGATGTGTCCGGTGACTGCCGGCTGGCTGATGAACAACCGCGCAGCCGCGCGGGTGAAGCTGCCTTCGCGGGCCACGGCATCGAAGGCACGGAGCTGAAACAGGTTCATGAATAAACCTCACTGATGGCTGGCATAACAACAAACAATTTGATTGATGCAACGGCGAATTGCAACGTAGGCCCCGTAGCTTCATCCCACAGCGTTTTCGCGAGGACACACGAATGAGTACCGCCGCACCGATTCTGCTTACTCCCGGCCCGTTGACCACTTCGGCCCGCACCCGCCAGGCCATGATGGTCGACTGGGGTTCGTGGGATGACCGCTTCAACCAGTTGACCGCCAGCCTTTGCGAGCAATTGCTGGCCATCCTCAACGGCGCCGCCAGCCACCATTGCGTACCGTTACAGGGCAGCGGCACCTTTGCCGTCGAAGCGGCCATCGGCACACTGGTGCCGCGCGACGGCAAAATCCTCGTGCTGATCAATGGCGCGTACGGCAAGCGTCTGGCGAAGATCTGCGAAGTGCTCGGCCGCTCGTTCAGCACCTTCGAAACCGCCGAAGACGAACCGACCACTGCCGCCGACGTCGACCGTTTGCTGCGCGCCGACGCTGACATCACCCACGTGGCGCTGATCCACTGCGAAACCAGCACCGGCATTCTCAATCCGCTGGCGGAAATCGCCGAGGTCGTCGCGCAACACGGCAAACGCCTGATCATCGACGCCATGAGCTCCTTCGGCGCATTGCCGGTGGATGCGCAGAAAGTACCGTTCGACGCACTGATCGCCGCCTCCGGCAAATGCCTGGAAGGTGTGCCGGGGATGGGTTTTGTCTTCGCCCGCAAGGAATCCCTGGCCGCCGCGGCTGGCAACTCGCACTCGCTGGCGATGGACCTGTACGACCAGCACGCCTACATGATGAAAACCGGGCAATGGCGCTTCACCCCGCCCACCCATGTGGTCGCGGCGCTGCACGAAGCACTGCTGCAATACAGCGAAGAAGGCGGCCTGCCGGCGCGGCATGCGCGATATGCGGCGAACTGTCAGGCGCTGATGGAAGAGATGAACAAGCTCGGCTTGCGCAGTTTCCTGCCGGCGGCGATTCAGGCGCCGATCATCGCGACTTTCCATGCGCCGCAGGATCCGCGTTACCAGTTCAAGGACTTCTACGAGCGGGTCAAGGCCAAGGGTTACATCCTCTATCCGGGCAAACTGACCCAGGTCGAAACCTTCCGCGTCGGCTGCATCGGCCACGTCACCCCGGACGAAATGCGCCAGGCCGTGGCAGCGGTGGGTGAAGTACTGCGCGAAATGGAAGTGCTCGACATCTGAGCCCCACCAAAAATCCCTTGTGGGAGCGAGCCTGCTCGCGAAAGCGTCGTCCCAGGCGACACATAGGCTGATGTCAGACCGCTTTCGCGAGCAGGCTCGCTCCCACATTTGAACTGCATTACAACTCAGGAATTGATTGCCATGAACTACACCAATCCAAGCAAGCTGCAAGCCGCGATCCTCGACTGGGCCGGTACCGTGGTCGATTTCGGCTCGTTTGCGCCGACGCAGATTTTCGTCGAGGCCTTCGCCGAATTCGACGTGCAGGTATCGATCGAAGAAGCCCGTGGGCCGATGGGCATGGGCAAGTGGGATCACATCCGCACCCTCTGTGATCAGCCGCAAGTGGCCGAGCGTTATCGCAAGGTGTTCGGCCGCACGCCGACCGACGATGACGTCACCGCTATCTACAACCGCTTCATGCCGTTGCAGATCGAGAAAATCGCCGAGCACTCGGCACTGATTCCCGGAGCGCTGGACGCCATCGCCCAACTGCGCACGCAAGGCATCAAGATCGGGTCCTGCTCCGGCTATCCGAAAGCGGTCATGGACAAAGTCGTCGAACTCGCCGCCAGTAACGGCTACGTCGCCGACCACGTTGTCGCCACCGACGAAGTGCCAAACGGTCGGCCATGGCCGGCGCAAGCCTTGGCCAACGTCATCGCCCTGGGCATCGACGATGTCGCGGCATGCGTGAAGATCGACGACACCGTGCCGGGCATTCTCGAAGGTCGCCGGGCCGGCATGTGGACGGTTGCGCTGATTTGCTCGGGCAATGCGCTGGGCCTGGACTATGAAGGTTTCCGCGCGTTGGGTAGCGACGAACTGGCCAGCGAACGCCAGCGCATCCACGCGCTGTTTGAAAGTTCGCGCCCGCACTACATGATCGACACCATCAGCGACCTGCCGCAAGTGATCGCCGACATCAACAAGCGTCTGGGCAACGGCAAGATGCCGCAATCGAGCTGATCGCGCCGCGCATCACCGAAAAACGCCAGTGTCCCTCGCGACACTGGCGTTTTTTCATGAAGAATGCACAAACCGCTGATCCAGCGCAGGGAAAGTCCAGTCAGCCTCGGGCAAAACAGCCAAAGCGGATTACAGTTAACCCATGCCGTCACTCAAGAACGGTCGGTTTCATCCCTGACCCGTGAGGAAGCAACGTATGCCGTGGACAAGCTCGGAATCGCGTTACAGCACCGTTTCGGTGTTGCTGCATTGGCTGATGCTGGTGTTGTTGGTGCTGGTTTACGCCAGCATGGAATTGCGTGGTTTCTTCCCCAAGGGCAGCGGCGGCCGCACGCTGATTCGCGAAATGCACTATTTGCTCGGCCTCACCGTATTCGTGCTGGTTTGGTTTCGCCTGCTCGCGCGCAGCCTCGGCCCTGCGCCGAAAATCTTCCCCGCGTCACCCGCCTGGCAAACCATCGTGGCGCGGTTGATGCACTGGGCGTTGTACTTGTTCATGCTCAGCATGCCGATATTGGGCTGGCTGATCACCAGCGCCGAGGGCCATCAAGTGATGTTCTACGGTTTCGATCTGCCGCTGCTGGTGGGTGAAGACAAGGCGTTCGCCAAGCAAGTCGAAGGCTGGCATGTGCTGGTCGCCACGCTCGGCTATTGGCTGATCGGCCTGCATGCGCTGGCGGGTATTTATCACCATTACGTGGTGCGCGATAACACCCTTCTGCGGATGATGCCCAAGCGCGGCTGAGCGTCAGGGCGTTGCGGCAAACCCGCGTCGCCCTTGCAGGCCACCCGTGTGGATGAAGATCAGACGCGTGCCGGCGGCGAATCCACCGGATTCGATACGTTGCCGGAGCGCCAGCAAAGCCTTGCCGGTGTATAGCGGTTCCAGAGGGATACCACTGGCCTGCTCGGTCTGTTCGATGAAGGTCAGCAACGCCTCGTCTACCTTGGCGAAACCGCCACGGCTGGCATCAATCAACTGATAGCCCGACGCGGTATCTCCGGCTTGCGCAAGGATCGACTCGATGTTCGGCGCTACCCCGTGATCGTCCGGCACGGCCAGCGCGCCATACAGTGAGCGCCTGCCTTTCTCGGCGAGCGCCAGTCCGGCCAGGGTTGTGCCTGTGCCACAGGCCAGCCACCAGGTGTCGAAATCATCCCAGCCCAACTTGGCCAACTGTTCATCGACCTGCTTGCTGATCGCTGCGCAACCCAGCGCGCCGGCCAGTCCACCACCGCCCTCGGGCACCGCGTGCAACGTCGGATATTGCGCCTGCCATGGTGTCCAGAACCCAGTTTCGTGCCGCGCGCGATAGCCGGCGTAACCCAGCCAATGCAACTGCATGCCGAAAGCTCGCAGATCCTGCACCGTCGGCGTGTCCTGCGGGTGCCCGCGCAGCAGTCCCACGGTTTTGAAGCCCAGCCGTTTGCCCGCCGCCGCCAGCGCATGCAGGTGGTTGGAATGCGCACCGCCAAGGCTGATGATGCCCTCGGCGCCGGCTCGCTCTGCGGCTTTGAGGTGTTCGACGAGTTTGAACCACTTGTTGCCGCTGATCAGCCGATCAATCTGGTCGAGACGCAGGATCGCGACTTCGACGCCGGCGGTTGTCAGCCAGTCCAGATGCAGGGGGTCGAGAGGGGCCAGGGGTAGCCAGTCGGGGGGAGGCGAAAGCATAAATGCCGATTCTGTTTGAAGAGCCGGCATTTTAACAGCGAGCCGCAAAAATCCTGCCATTCGCCGTACACCAATGTGGGAGCGAGCCTGCTCGCGAAGACGTCGTGTCAGTCGAAGTCTTTATAGCTGACACTCCGCTTTCGCGAGCAGGCTCGCTCCCACAGATTACGCGGTATTTCTAGAGCTCAGCCGCCAGGCGCGAACCCTGGTTGATCGCGCGCTTGGCATCCAGCTCCGCCGCGACATCCGCGCCGCCGATCAAGTGCACTTTCTGTCCGGCCTCGACCAGACCGTCATGCAACTCACGCAACGGATCCTGTCCGGCGCAGATCACGATGTTGTCCACCGCCAGCAATTGCGGCTCGCCGGTTTCGCCGATGCGGATGTGCAAGCCCTGATCATCGATGCTCAGGTATTCAACGCTGTTGAGCATCTGCACCTGCTTGTTCTTCAGACCGGTGCGGTGAATCCAGCCGGTGGTTTTGCCCAGACCGTCGCCGACCTTGGTCTTCTTGCGCTGCAACAGGAACACCTCACGGGCCGGCGCATGCGGCGCCGCTTTGATTCCCGCCACACCACCACGGGCCTCCAGTTGCGTATCGATGCCCCACTCTTTCCAGAACGCCGCGCGATCCAGACTGGTGGCTATGCCTTGATGGACGAGGAATTCCGAAACGTCAAAACCGATACCACCCGCCCCGATCACCGCGACACGCTTGCCAACCGGCTTGCGCTCGAGGATCACGTCCAGATAACTCAACACCTTGGCATTCTCGACACCCGGAATCGCCGGCACGCGCGGGGCGATACCGGTGGCGAGAATGATTTCGTCGTAGCCGCCTTCAACCAGCTTCGCCACGTCGACGCGGGTATTGAGGCACACCTCGACATGGGTGGTCTGCAACTTGCGCTTGAAGTAGCGCAGGGTTTCGAAAAACTCTTCCTTGCCCGGCACGCGTTTGGCGATATTGAACTGGCCACCGATCTCGCTGGACGAATCGAACAGCGTCACCTGATGACCGCGCTCGGCGGCCACGGTGGCAGCGGACAAACCGGCAGGGCCGGCACCGACCACGGCGATTTTCTTGATCTGCTGCACCGGCAGGTAATTGAGCTCAGTCTCATGACAGGCGCGCGGGTTGACCAGGCAACTGGTGAGCTTGCCGCCAAAGGTGTGGTCGAGGCACGCTTGGTTGCAGCCGATGCAGGTGTTGATTTCATCGGCGCGGCCTTCGGCAGCCTTGTTGACGAAATCCGGGTCGGCGAGGAACGGCCGGGCCATCGAGACCATGTCGGCATCGCCCTCGGCAAGGATCTGCTCAGCGATTTCCGGGGTATTGATGCGGTTGGTGGTGATCAGCGGAATGCTCACCGAGCCGCGCAACTTGGCCGTGACCTTGCTGAACGCCGCACGCGGAACCTTGGTGGCGATGGTCGGAATCCGCGCTTCGTGCCAGCCGATACCGGTGTTGATGATGGTCGCGCCAGCCTGCTCGATGGCTTTGGCCAGCATGACGATTTCATCCCAGGTGCTGCCACCTTCGACCAGATCGAGCATCGACAGGCGGAAGATGATGATGAAATTCGGCCCAACGGCTTCGCGTACGCGGCGGACGATTTCCACCGGCAGGCGCATGCGGTTTTCGTAACTGCCGCCCCAGCGGTCGGTGCGGTGGTTGGTGTGGGCGGCGAGGAACTGGTTAATGAAATAACCTTCCGAACCCATGATTTCGACGCCGTCGTATTCGGCGGTTTGCGCCAATACCGAGCAGGTGACGAAATCGCTGATCTGCTTTTCGATGCCCTCTTCGTCCAGCTCCTTGGGCTTGAACGGGTTGATTGGCGCCTGAATCGCGCTCGGCGCTACCTGTTTCGGGCTGTAGGCATAGCGGCCGGCGTGGAGAATCTGCATGCAGATCTTGCCGCCCGCCTCATGCACTGCACGGGTGACGATGCGGTGCTTGAGCGCTTCTTCCTCGGTGGTGAGCTTGGCCGCGCCGGAATACACGCCGCCCTCATCATTCGGGCCGATACCGCCAGTGACCATCAGGCCGACACCGCCACGGGCACGCTCGGCGAAGTACGCCGCCATGCGTTCGAAGCCACCCGGCTTTTCTTCCAGGCCAGTGTGCATCGAGCCCATCAGGGTGCGGTTACGCAGCGTGGTGAATCCCAGGTCCAGCGGGGCCAGCAGATGCGGGTAATGAGCGGCGGTCATCGGTAACTCCACAACGAGCGATCACGGAAAAATTGCGGGAGCTCTGCGTCCCCCGTCAGTCATGCTCGACAGACTAAGAGTCGCACCGCTGTCACTCAATGACCGTAACTGACAAGTTATTGATCCAAATGCGCAGCGCCCCTTGGCAACCCGGTCCATGGGCCCTACCCTAGTCGGCACATCCTGTACCCGGCTGTTGTTGGTTCTTCATGCGCAAACTTCTGTATCTGTTTTTCTCCATGGCCCTCGTTGCCATCCTGACCACCTACGCCATGTGGGCGGCAGACCGGCCGGCGGGGCATTACCTGTCGGATCTGCGCATCAAGCTCGCCGTCGATCAGGGCACGCCCGGCGACCGTGGCAATCTGCTCGGCATCCAGCCCGAATTGTTCCCCACCGATTACCAAAGCTCCGCACGCCTGCACCGCAAGCTTGCGGCGTATCTTCAGCAGGCCCGCGAGCAAGGCTTGCTCAACGAAAAAACCGTGGTGGTATTGCCCGAGCACGTCGGCACCTGGCTGATGATCAGCGGCGAGAAAGACGAGTTGTATCAGGCGCCGACCCTGGCGGAAGCGATGAACTGGCTGGCGGCAAGCAATCCGCTGCTGTTCGCCCGTGCGTGGTTGCGGGCCAAGGGCGAGCAACGTCTGGACGATGCTTATCTGCGGATGAAAGCGAAGGCCATGGCCAAGGATTACCAGGCGCTGTTCGGCGGTCTGGCCAAGGAGTTCCAGGTCACTCTTGTAGCCGGCTCCATCGTGCTGCCGGAGCCAAGCATCCGCGACGGCCAGCTCAAGCCCGGCAGCGGCGCCCTGTTCAACAGCAGCGTGGTGTTTGGTCGCGACGGCATACCGCTGGGCCAGCCGCAACGGCAGATGCACCCGATTTTCGACCAGCAGGGAGTGATTAAGGCCGAAGACAAGCACGCCATCCAGGTTGTCGACACCCCGGCCGGACGTCTCGGCATCCTGATCGGCAGCGACAGCTGGTACCCCGGCAACTACCGCACCCTCGATGAACAAGGCGCGCAACTGGTGGCCGTGCCGGCGCAAGTCATCGGCCATGGCGCCTGGGATAAACCATGGCGCGGCTACAAGGGTTCGAGCACGCCGGGGTCGGTCAGCCTCAAGCCCGGCGACCTCAGCGAAGGTCAGGCCTGGCATCGACTGACCCTGACCGCGCAACCGCCGAGCAGCCGCGCGATTGCCGGCGTCAGTGTGTTCATGCGCGGGCAGTTCTGGGACAAGCCGAGTACCGGTAGAAGCTTCCTCAGCAGAAACGGCCAGCAGTTCGCCGATGGCGAGGCCCGTGGTGCGCGTTTGCTGAACGTCTGGCTGTAAACCATGAAGCCACAGCCGATGCGCCTCGGGGATCTGTCGGTGGGCTTCGTCCATAGTCTGGCCGACGCCGTGCGTAGCCATGGCGCCGACCCGTTGCCTCTGCTTGAGCAATACGGCCTCGATGCCGCGCGGCTGGCCGAGGCCGGGGCGCGCTTGTCGATCCCGCGTTACATGCGCCTGGGCCATGCGGCGATTCAACTTACCAGCGATCCGGCCCTGGGCCTGCGCATGGGGCGGATGATCCGCTTGAATCAGGCAGGCCTGGCCGGCATCACCGCCGCTCAAGCGCCCACCGTGCGCGAAGCGGCCCGCTGCCTGACGCGCTTCGAACCGCTATACGGCTCCAACTATCGCGGGCAGTCCAGTTTCCACGAAGACGCCAATGGCGCCTGGCTGCGCTTCTACTCGATCAGCCCGTACAACGCCTATAACCGCTTCGTGGTCGACTCGATCCTCGCCGGTTGGCTGCATCAGTTGTCGAGTTTGTGTGGCGAAACGCTGCGCGCCGAGCGGATCGAGATCGAGTTCGACGCGCCGGACTACCGCGAGGCTTACGCGGCACTCGGCGATTGCCCGATCCAGTTCAGCGCCGAGCGCAATCAACTGCGGCTCAGCCTGAGCAGCCTCGCCCTGCGCAATCCAGAACACTGCCCGAGCACCTGGCGACATTTGCTGCACCTGTGTGAGCGCGAGCTGGAACAGCTGACCCGCACCCGCAGCCTGCGCGAGCGCATCACTCAGCTGCTCGGGCCATTGCTCAATGGTGGCCGCGAGCCGGACCTTGAAGAAGTCGCGGCACGCCTGAAACTGCCGACCTGGACCTTGCGGCGCAAACTCGCCGAGGAAGGCACGCAGTTCCGCGCGATCCTCAATGACACACGCCGGGACCTGGCGATGACCTATATCCGCGACACCGAACTGGCGTTCGGCGAAATCGCCTACCTGCTGGGCTTCGCCTCAGCCGAAGCTTTCCAACGCGCATTCAAACGCTGGAGCGGGCAGACGCCCGGCGAATCCCGACGAAATTACCGCTCGGGCGCCTGAAGCTCAGAGCTCCGTCGCGTCGTCAGCCGGTTCTGGTTGATCCAGTTCAAAGGCCTGGTATTCGAGCAGTTCTTCCTGATACTCATCCATCGTATAAATCCCCCCAACTACTCGCTATGAAAATGGCCTGATCAATCGACCTGTGCCCCGAGCATAAAGTGCCCGTGTGAAGGAAAAGTGAAACGCGACCTTCATCAATAAAACGTAGCAGGTGGTTAGGGATTTATCGCGGCGATGGTGTCGCAGGTGTGTAACCAGATCTTAAGCCAACCCGAAAACCACTGTGGGAGCGAGCCTGCTCGCGAAGGAGATGTGTCAGTCTGACCATCTGTCGACTGATACACCGCCTTCGCGGGCAGGCTCGCTCCCACAGGGTCTCGCTTAGTTTCTTATTGGCCCGACGCGGGCATCGCCGGAATCGGCTCGGACGGTGGCGGAATATCCGGGTTGGTCGGTGGCGTGATGGCTTCGCTGGCCGGCGCTGGCTCTTCCACGGGCGCTGGCGCAGGCGTAATCGGCGTCGACTCCGCTGGCGGTACCACCGGCTCGGAACTCACTGGCGCGGCTTCAACCGGGGCCGGTGCAGGTTCCGCAGCCGGCGCGGGTGACGGCTCCGCCGCAGGGGTCGGCACCAGTGGTGCAGCAGCCGGTGCAGGCGCGGCCTTTGGCTCCGGCACACCGAGGTCGGTTTTCGGTTTTTCTTCGATATGCGCCGCTTTCTTCGCATCGGCCGGCAGGAATTGCTCGACC
The DNA here is from genome assembly GCF_004307535.1 of Pseudomonas sp. Sample_9. Classification (NCBI taxonomy): domain Bacteria; kingdom Pseudomonadati; phylum Pseudomonadota; class Gammaproteobacteria; order Pseudomonadales; family Pseudomonadaceae; genus Pseudomonas; species Pseudomonas sp. Sample_9. The sequence goes on along the minus strand of NZ_RAZO01000238.1, from coordinate 3,132 downwards.
AGGGTGAAGAAACGTTCGTAGAACTTCTGCGCGGTGACGGTCTCACTGGCGACCTTGACCATCGAGTCGTCCGAAGAGCCGATCGGCATCGACACCGAGCCCAATACACCAACCCCGAGGCTGGCCGAGTTGTTGGTCTTCTTCAGCGCGTAACGGTCCTGCAAGGCGTTGGCGAACACCGTCGCGTGATGCCCGGCGCTGCCATCTTCGGCACAGACCACGTTGAAGCTGATCTCGAGGTGCGTCTCGCCGGTCTGCTGGAAACTCTTGTGACCGCTGACCAGTTTCGGATCACTGCTGGTAATGATGTAGCCCTGACTGAGCAACGCACGCCGGGCCGCTTCGCAACTGGCGGTGTCGGTTACCGGATAACTGCGCGAAAAGGTGCCGGAGTCATCGAAGTTCTCATGCTCATAGATCGGCTTGTCCTTCGAACAACCGGCCACCGCAGTCAACAAAAGCGCCAGCCCGACAACACGCATGGGAGTGGAAATCAACATTGAACATCCTGAGGGAAAACAGTCCGGGGCGTATTGTGCAACAGATCGCCGCCCCATGGCGCATGGAATAGTGTCAAGAATCGGTTACAACTTTACCGGTCATGAGCGCCGGGAAAAAGCCGCGCCGACAAATGATCAATCAGCGCGCGCAATTTCGCCGTGGCTTGTCGGCTCGACGGCCACAATACCCAGAACTGTCCCGCGTGCTCGACATGCTCATCAAGTACCCGGCGCAAGCGACCCTCGCGCACCGCTTCGCGCACCATGAAATCCGGCAGACAGGCGATGCCCATCCCGGCGAGCACCGCATGCTGCACCGCCTCGATCGAGGTACTGAGCAGGCGCAGCGGCAATATCGGTTCCGGCGCCCCCTCCGCGCGGCGCAACGGCCAGGCTTCCAGTTTGCCGGTAGCATGAAAGGTGTGGCGCAGACAGTCGTGATCGGCCAGATCGCCCGGGGTGCGCGGCTCGCCCCGCTGTTGCAGATACTCCGGGCTCGCCACCAGCACCAGATGAAACTCGCCCAGCGGCCGCGCCATCAGCCGTGAATCCTTGGGCTTGCCGGTACGAATCACCGCATCGAAACCCTCATCAATGACATCGACCATACGGTCGGTGAGGTCCAGATCCAGCTCGATGTGCGGGTACAGCGCCATGAATTCGGTCATCACCGGCATAACCAGTTCGTGCACCTGAGGCAGGCTGATCCGCAGCCGACCGTGGGGCGCCGAGGTGGCATTGCACAGCTCGAACTCCGCCGCCTCCACCTCCGCCAGAATCCTGCGGCAACGCTCGAGAAACAACGCGCCTTCCGAGGTGAGGGTGATGCTGCGAGTGCTGCGATTGAACAAGCGCACGCCAAGCCGCGCTTCCAGCCGCGCGATGCTTTTGCCGATCGCCGACGATGACACCCCTTGCAAGCGGCCGGCTTCAGTGAAACTGCGAGTCTCGGCGACCTGCACAAATACCGAGATGCTACCCAGGCTGTCCATTAATACCTCCGATTAGCGACATCCGTGTCCGATATGTTCGGAACCCTAACCTGTTTTTCCGCAATGCGCAGCGCCCTACCCTGTGTCTCGACATTGACCACAACAGAGACGCAGCAACATGACCGACGCACACCTCGCCTCCTCTGCGCTTGCGCAACCGACCGAAAACCGCGAACGCCTGCCCTACGGCGCACTGCTGGCGCTGGCCACGGCAGGTTTCATCACTGTCATGACCGAAGCGATGCCAGCGGGACTGCTGCCACAAATGAGCGCCGGCCTGAACGTATCTCAAGCGCTGATCGGGCAATTGGTCACGCTGTACGCCGTCGGTTCAATGCTCGCAGCGATCCCCCTGACCATCGCCACCCGCAGTTGGCGCCGTAAACCATTGCTGCTGACCGCAATCGCTGGCTTCGCCGTGGCCAACAGCATCACTGCCATGTCCGAGCTGTACTGGCTGACCCTTGGCGCACGTTTCATCGCTGGCATCTTCGCCGGCCTGCTCTGGGCGCTCCTGGCCGGATACGCCAGCCGCATGGTCGCTTCCCATCTGCAAGGCCGCGCCATCACCGTCGCCATGCTCGGCGCGCCACTGGCGTTATCCCTTGGCATACCAGCCGGGACGCTATTGGGAACGATGGTGGGCTGGCAACTGAGCTTTGCGATCATGACGGCGCTGACAATAGTGCTGGTGATCTGGGTGCACATTCGAGTCCCGGACTTCGCCGGCGAACCTGAAGGAAAGCGCCTGCTCTTGCGTCAGGTATTCACCCTGCCCGGCATACGATCGGTATTGTTTGTAACCTTGTCCTACGTCGTCGCGCATAACCTGCTGTACACCTACATCGCACCGTTTTTGCAACCTTCTGGCCTGGCTTCGGAAATTGACCGCGTACTACTGGCGTTTGGCCTGGCCTCGGTGCTGAGCCTGTGGATCGTCGGCAGCCTGATCGATCGCTGGTTGCGTGAACTGGTACTCGGGAGCGCGGCACTGTTCCTGCTCGCGGCGATAGCCTTGGCTCTGTGGCGCGCATCGCCCGCCGTGGTTTACGCGGCCGTTAGCGTCTGGGGACTGGCATTCGGCGCAATGCCCTCGCTCCTGCAAACCGCGTCAGCGAAAACTGCTTCTCAAGCAGCCGACACCGCGCAATCGATGCTGGTAACACTCTGGAATGTCGGTATTGCCGGCGGAGGATTGGCGGGCGGGTTGTTGATGGGGAATGTCGGGGTCGGGGCATTTCCCTGGATTGTTGCGGGGTTGCTGGTGTTGACGCTGTATGCGGCGGTGATGGCCAGGGGGCATGGGTTTGCGTCGGGGCGGTGAAATTGCGGGGTGTCCTGCAAGAGATCAGTCGTGAGAAAAGGGCTATCGCTGGCAAGCCAGTTTCCACATTTGAACCGAGTCAGTCAGCTGCAGATCGGGCGGCTGACACGCCGCCATCGCGAGCAGGCTAGCTCCCACGGAAATGCAAAACAAGATCAAAAGATCGCAGCCTTCGGCAGCTCCTACAGTTGGATCGTAGGTATCCGATGGAAACTGGTTGACCAGCAGGGCGCCATCGCGAGCAGGGCTCGCACAGAAAACCAAAGCAGCGCAGCTGCCCGCGGCAAAGCCGCCCCACTCAACAATGAGCGCAAGC
>NZ_RAZO01000329.1:0-1272 GCF_004307535.1 Pseudomonas sp. Sample_9 | reverse complement strand
TCGCTGGCAAGCTGAACTGGCCTAATAATTCCGGACACCTCTTAAGGGCGATATGATTTCGCCAATCTGGAGGTTTCATGAACGAAAGAAAGATTTATACCCGCGAATTCAAGCTGCGTGCTGCCAGCATGGTGCTTGACGACAACTGCCCGGTTCCAGACGTTTGCGCATCGCTGGATATAGGCCCTACCGCCTTAAGGCGGTGGGTGGACCAAGTTCGCAAAGAACGCGAAGGACAGCCGGTCAATGGCACTAAAGCGATTACCGACGACAAGCGCGAGATTCAGGAGCTGAAAGCCAAGATCAAACGCATGGAGATAGAAGCCGATATCTTAAAAAAGGCTACTGCTCTCTTGATGTCGGATCCCGATCGTTTTCGATGATCGCGGAGCTAAGAGAGTCTTTTCCGACTGCCACTCTGTGCCGTGTTTTCGATGTGAAGCGCAGCAGCTTTTACGAGTGGCTTCAGCGGCTCGCCAAGCCACAGATAAAACGCGAAGAACTCAAGCTGAAAGTGGTTGAACTGCACAGCGAAAGCCGGGGTGCCATGGGCTCCAGAATGATCAGCAAAGGTCTGAAGGCCCAAAACATAGCGGCGGGAAGGAGTCTTGTCAGAGCGCTAATGAGAGAGGCAAACATTGTCAGCAAACAGCGCCAACCGCATCCATTTAGATCCAGGGGAGTTGAAGCATTTGTCGCACCCAATCTGCTCAAACGAAATTTCAAGGCAACGGCGGTTAATCAGGTCTGGTGTGGAGACGTTACCAGTCTGATGGTGGGCAAGCGCTGGGTTCATGTAGCCATTGTGATCGACTTGTTTGCTCGCCGGGTCATTGGTTGGGCGTTCTCGCTGGTCAATGACGCTAACTTGGTCAGCAAGGCGCTACGCATGGCGACACAGATACGAACATGCCCGCCGGGACTGATGTTTCACTCGGATCAGGGTTGCCAATACACCAGTCGCAAGTTTCAACAAGAACTAATGAGCCATGGCATCTTGCAAAGCATGAGTCATCGTGGCCAGTGCTGGGATAACGCTCCGACAGAGCGTTTTTTTGGAACCTTGAAATCAGAATGGGTGCCTCGCAGCGGCTACAGCCTGATCGATGAAGCAGAAACCGACATGGTGCGTTTCTTCGTGTATTACAACCGCACCCGGCTTCACAGCTACAACAGTTATCTGTCGCCAATAGCGATGGAGCAGAAAGCTGCCTAAAACACCGTAACCGGTGTCTGGGATTACTTGACCAGTTCAAGCCAGCTCCCACAGGG
>NZ_RAZO01000412.1:4723-13439 GCF_004307535.1 Pseudomonas sp. Sample_9 | reverse complement strand
CGCCTGCAGCACAGCCGGATCAACCCCTTCCTGACCACGGGTGGCCGCTTCGGTGGTCTTCCAGTTCTGACCGTCGATGGCCTTGTCCAGCGGCGCCTTGCCGTCGCGCAGATCAGCAATCAGCTTCTCGGCACGGGTCTTGGCCTCGGCACTGGCGTGCTCTTTGGTCAACTGAGTGCGAATCGCCGCGCTCACGCTTTCCATTGGCAATTGCGCAGGCTTGAGGTGCTCCTTGGAACGCAGCACGATCACCGTTTCCGGGTCCAGTTCGATGGCGGTGCTGTTGGCACCTTCATCAATCACTTCCGGGCTGAACGCAGCAGTGACCACGGCACGGTTGGCCGCAACACCTTCGCCACCTTCACGACCAAACGGCTTGGAAGTGTGGACGGTCAGTTTCAAATCCGCTGCTGGCTGTGCCAGGTCAGAGGCTTCGAATGCCGAGTCTTCCAGTTGCTTGGTCGCCTCAACAAAACGCTGCTCGACCTGAGCGGCTTTCAGCTCACGGGTCAGCTTGTCTTTCAGGCTGGCCAGGGTCGGCACTTCAGGCGCTTCCACGCCCAACAGCTTGATCAGGTGATAACCGAAGTCGGTACGAATCGGCTCGGACACCTGGTCTTTCGACAGTGAGTACAGGGCTTTTTCAAAAGCCGGGTCGTAAACGCCAGGACCGGCATAACCGAGGTCACCGCCATTGTTGGCCGAGCCCGGATCCTGCGAAAACTCCTTGGCCAGGGCTTCGAACTTCTCGCCCTTGGCCAGACGCGCCTGGACTTCCTCGATCTTCGCCTTGGCCTGCGCTTCGGTTGTCTTGTCGTTCACTTCGATAAGGATGTGCGCGGCACGACGCTGTTCCGACAGGTTGGCGATCTCTTTCTGATACGCCGCCTGCAAGTCTTCATCCTTGACTGCGACCTGATCGAAGAACGACGACTTCTTCAGCTCGACGTAATCGATGATCACCTGATCCGGCGTCATGAATTCCTTGGCGTGCTCGTCGTAGTAAGCCTTGACCTCGTCATCGGTCAGCTTGACCGCAGCCGGGTCAGCCTTGACGTTAAGAGTGGCGAAATCACGGGTCTGTTTTTCCAGACGGGCGAATGCCAGCACCTCGGCGTCGGTGACGAAACCGCTGCCGGCAACACCAGCGCGCAACTGGCCGATCAGCATTTCCTGAGCCAGCATCTGGCGGAATTGCATGCGGCTGTAACCCAGCTGACGAATCACCTGGTCGAAACGCTCGGAGCTGAACTTGCCGTCAACCTGGAATTCAGGCGTCTGCAGGATCACTTGATCCAGCGCGGCTTCGGAGAAGGAGAACTTCGCCTGTTCGGCGCCTTGCAGCAGCAACTTGCGGTCGATCAGGCCTTTGAGCGCCGATTCGCGCAGCATCTTTTCGTCGAGCAAGGAAGCATCGAAGTCCTTGCCCAGCTGTTGCATCAGCTGACGGCGTTGCATGTCAACGGCCTGGCTCAGCTCGTTCTGGCTGATTTCGTCACCGTTGACCTTGGCCGCCTCGTTCTTGTGAGTCGTGGCCTGGAAAATGGCATCGAAACCGGTCAGGGCCATCAGTGCAACGATGACCCCGATAATGGTCTTGGCAATCCAGCCTTGTGAATTGTCCCTGATATTCTGCAGCATGCGTCCCCCAGAAACGGTTGAACTTCAATTTAGGCAACCGTGGAGCGTGGGTAGAATCCGGATAGAAGAAAGGCGCATCCGAGGATGCGCCTTCTCGTAACTGGCGGAGCGGACAGGGCTCGAACCCTCGATCCCGGCGTTACAGGCGTCTGTTCCAGCCACCTGCTCTACCGCTCCGCTGCCAAGTCAGGCTTGACCCCGACCCGGATGGGTAAAAACCTGAAAACTCAGTTAACAGCTTCTTTCAGTGCTTTACCGGCTTTGAAACCTGGCTTCTTGGCAGCCGGGATTTCCAGAGTCTTGCCGGTTTGCGGGTTGCGACCGGTACGAGCCGGACGGTCAGTCACGGAGAAAGTACCGAAACCAACCAGAACAACGGAGTCGCCAGCCTTCAGAGCGCCAGTGACGGATTCGATTACAGCGTCCAGCGCACGGCCAGCAGCAGCTTTCGGGATATCAGCGGATGCAGCGATAGCATCAATCAGTTCCGACTTGTTCACTCTAAGTCCCCTTATATCTATTTTGAGATGTTTCTAAGTTTTTTGGTGAAAGCAAAAACGAGTGCTGAATGGCCTACAGACACTTAAGAGCCGCTTTATAACAAGGGCTCTAAAATGCTGTCAAGGAAAGCCCCCCAGGCTAAAACGTATTAATGCGTGCTAATTCTTTCCTTGGCATCAGACTCGCGTTTTTCGTCCTTGGCAACTATCTCCGGAGCCACATCCGGCAAGGGCTCCGGCGCGTATTGCAGCGCAATTTGCAGGACCTCGTCAATCCATTTAACCGGTTTGATCTGCAGATCCTGCTTGATATTGTCAGGAATCTCCTTCAGATCGCGGACGTTTTCTTCCGGAATAATCACAATCTTGATTCCGCCGCGATGTGCCGCCAGCAGTTTTTCTTTCAAACCGCCAATTGCCAGCACTTGCCCACGCAGGGTGATTTCACCGGTCATGGCGACATCGGCGCGCACCGGAATGCCGGTCAATGCCGAGACCAACGCCGTGCACATGCCCACGCCAGCGCTAGGGCCGTCTTTCGGTGTGGCACCTTCCGGCATGTGAATGTGGGTATCGCGCTTCTCGTGGAAGTCCAGCGGAATGCCCAGGCTCTTGGCGCGGCTGCGCACCACGGTCTGTGCGGCAGTGATCGATTCGACCATCACATCACCGAGCGAGCCGGTCTTGATCAGTTGGCCTTTACCTGGAATCACGGCGGCTTCAATGGTCAGCAATTCGCCGCCTACCTGAGTCCACGCCAGGCCAGTCACCTGCCCCACCTGATCCTGCTGCTCGGCCAGGCCGTAGCGGAACTTGCGCACGCCAAGGAAATGCTCGAGCAGATCAGCTGTCACTTTTACCGAGAAGCGTTTTTCCAGCGCATGCTCTTTCACTGCCTTGCGGCAGACCTTGGCGATCTGTCGCTCGAGGCCCCGCACGCCCGCTTCACGGGTGTAATAACGGATGATGTCGCGGATCGCTTCCTCATCGAATTCCAGCTCGCCCTTCTTCAGACCGTTAGCGGCGATCTGTTTCGGCGAGAGGTATTTAACGGCGATGTTGATCTTCTCGTCTTCGGTGTAACCCGGCAGACGGATGACTTCCATCCGGTCCAGCAGCGCTGGCGGGATGTTCATCGAGTTCGAGGTGCACAGGAACATCACATCGGACAGGTCGTAATCGACTTCCAGATAGTGATCGTTGAAGTTGTGGTTTTGCTCGGGATCGAGCACCTCCAGCAACGCCGACGCCGGGTCGCCACGCATGTCGCTGCCCATCTTGTCGATTTCATCAAGCAGGAACAGCGGGTTGCGTACGCCCACTTTTGTCATCTTTTGAATCAATCTTCCCGGCATCGAACCGATGTAGGTCCGGCGGTGACCACGAATTTCCGCTTCATCACGCACGCCACCCAGGGCCATGCGCACGAATTTGCGGTTGGTGGCATGAGCAATCGACTCCGCCAGCGAGGTTTTACCCACACCTGGAGGACCGACCAGGCACAACACCGGGCCGCGGATCTTTTTCACGCGTTTTTGCACGGCGAGGTATTCAAGGATACGTTCCTTGACCTCTTCGAGACCGTAGTGATCGGCGTCGAGAATGTCTTCTGCACGGGCCAGGTCGAGGCGAACCTTGCTCTGCGCCTTCCACGGCACCTGCACCAGCCAGTCGATGTACGAGCGCACCACGGTGGCTTCAGCCGACATCGGCGACATCTGCTTGAGCTTGTTCAGCTCGGCAGTCGCCTTGGCCAGCGCGTCTTTCGGCAGGCCGGCAGCATCGATGCGCTTTTTCAGCTCTTCGATTTCGTTGTGGCCTTCGTCGCCGTCACCGAGTTCTTTCTGAATGGCCTTCATCTGCTCGTTCAGGTAGTACTCGCGCTGACTGCGCTCCATCTGCTTCTTGACGCGACCGCGGATGCGTTTTTCAACCTGCAACAGATCGATTTCAGCATCCAGCAGCGCCAGCACGTGCTCGACACGGGCCGACAGATCGATGATCTCGAGGATTTCCTGCTTCTGCTCGATTTTCAGCGCCATGTGCGCGGCCATGGTGTCGACCAGACGCCCCGGCTCATCGATGCTGTTGAGCGACGACAGGACTTCAGCCGGAACCTTCTTGCCCAGCTGGACGTATTGTTCGAACTGCGACAGCAGCGTGCGCACGAAGACTTCCGACTCGCGCTCGGCGGCGTCGACTTCTTCGATCAGCGAGACTTCGGCGCGGCAGTGGCCATCGACTTCGCTGAAGCGTTCGACGGTGCCACGCTGCTCACCTTCGACCAAAACCTTGACGGTGCCATCAGGCAGCTTCAGCAGCTGCAGAACCGTGGCAATCGTACCCACGCGATAGAGAGCGTCTTCACCGGGATCATCGTCAGCCGGGTTTCTCTGAGCCAGCAGCAGAATCTGCTTGTCACCCGTCATCGCGGCCTCGAGGGCTTCGATGGATTTCTCGCGCCCCACGAACAGCGGGATAACCATGTGCGGATAAACCACGACATCACGCAATGGCAGGAGAGGCAATTCGATGGTTGTCTTCATGATTTCGCCTCTACGGCGGCCGTATGGCCGTAATCAGATGGAATTAAGCTTGAAACCAAGATGGGGGCTGCCTCGAAAAAAAACAAGCGTAAAGCGGAGGTAAAAAATGACATAAAAAAAAAGAGGCCCGAAGGCCCCTTCCTTGTTGCGGCGCGGTAGACGCTTACGCGTCCGGCGCTGCCTTGGCCGTCGGCTCACTGTTTTCGTAGATATACAGTGGCTTGGACTTGCCTTCGATGACGCTTTCATCGATCACGACTTTGCTCACCTCGGACTGCGAGGGGATTTCATACATCGTGTCGAGCAATACACCTTCGAGAATCGAACGCAGGCCACGGGCACCGGTTTTACGTTCCAGGGCACGCTTGGCGACCGATTTCAGCGCGTCAGAACGGAATTCCAGATCCACGCCTTCCATCTCGAACAGCTTGGCATACTGTTTGGTCAGAGCATTTTTCGGCTCGGTGAGGATTTGCATCAGCGCAGCCTCGTCGAGCTCGTCCAGTGTCGCCAGGACCGGCAGACGACCGACGAATTCCGGGATCAGACCGAACTTGACCAGATCGTCAGGCTCGACTTCACGCAGGGATTCGCCGACTTTCTTGCCCTCTTCCTTGCTGCGCACTTCGGCGTTGAAGCCGATGCCGCCCTTGGTGGAACGATTCTGAATGACCTTTTCCAGGCCAGAGAACGCGCCGCCGCAGATGAACAGGATGTTACGGGTGTCGACCTGCAGGAATTCCTGCTGCGGATGCTTGCGGCCACCTTGCGGCGGTACGGAAGCGACCGTGCCTTCGATCAACTTGAGCAAGGCCTGCTGCACGCCTTCACCGGAAACATCACGGGTGATCGACGGGTTGTCGGACTTGCGGGAAATCTTGTCGATTTCGTCGATGTAGACAATGCCCATCTGGGCTTTCTCTACGTCGTAATCGCACTTCTGCAGCAGCTTCTGAATGATGTTCTCGACATCTTCACCCACATAACCTGCCTCGGTGAGGGTAGTTGCGTCGGCGATGGTGAACGGAACGTTCAGCAAGCGGGCCAGTGTTTCGGCCAGCAGGGTTTTACCGGAGCCTGTCGGGCCGATCAGCAGGATGTTGCTCTTGCCGAGTTCGACGTCGTCAGCCTTTTTGTCGCGCTGGTTCAGGCGTTTGTAGTGGTTGTACACCGCTACGGCCAAAACCTTTTTCGCACGCTCCTGACCAATGACGTACTGGTCAAGGATGCCGCTGATTTCTTTAGGCGAAGGCAATTTATGCGCGCTGCTTTCGGCCTGTGCTTCCTGCACCTCCTCGCGGATGATGTCATTGCACAGGTCGACGCACTCGTCGCAGATAAAGACCGAGGGGCCGGCAATCAATTTGCGCACTTCATGCTGGCTTTTGCCACAGAAGGAGCAATAGAGCAGCTTGCCGTTGTCCTCGCCGTTGCGGGTGTCAGTCATTCGTTCGATCCAAATCCGATAGGCTTGCAACACAAGATGAAGGCTATTGCGGGCTTTTTCAAGCCCGCCGCTGATCGGACATGCCGATCAGGCCTGTTTTGCGCTGCTTATATTAAGCTGGACGCTGGTTGATCACTTCGTCGATCAGGCCGTATTCCTTCGCAGCTTCGGCACTCATGAAGTTGTCGCGATTGGTATCGCGCTCGATTTCTTCCAGAGTACGGCCGCTGTGCTTGGCCATCAGCATGTTCAGACGCTCGCGGATGAAGAGGATTTCCTTGGCGTGGATTTCGATGTCCGACGCCTGGCCCTGGAAACCGCCCAGTGGCTGGTGAATCATCACGCGCGAGTTCGGCAGGCAGAAACGCTTGCCCGGTGCACCTGCGGTGAGCAGGAATGCGCCCATGCTGCAGGCCTGACCGATGCAGGTGGTCGATACGTTCGGCTTGATGAACTGCATGGTGTCGTAGATCGACATGCCGGCAGTCACCGAACCGCCCGGCGAGTTGATGTACAGATGGATGTCCTTGTCCGGGTTTTCCGCTTCAAGGAACAGCAGTTGCGCACAGATCAGGTTGGCCATGTAGTCCTCTACCGGGCCCACCAGAAAGATCACTCGCTCCTTGAGCAGGCGCGAGTAGATGTCGTAGGCGCGTTCGCCACGAGCGGACTGCTCGACAACCATCGGGACCAGGCCGCCGGCGGCCTGGATATCAGAGTTCTGCTGAATATAAGAATTACGGAACATGCTCTGCAGTCGCTCCCAAATAGTTATGTCTTGAATACGCATAAGCCAGCTCGAGAGCTGGCTTATGGTGTGCACTTCTAACGCAAAATCAATCAGTCGGCTGCTGGAGCTTCTACCGGCTTGACTGCTTCTTCGTAGGAGACCGATTTGTCGGTCACACTAGCTTTCTGCAGAACAGTATCCACAACTTGTTCTTCCAGCACAACCGAACGCACTTCGTTCAGTTGCTGCTCGTTTTTGTAGTACCACGACACGACCTGCTCTGGCTCCTGGTAAGCGGAAGCCATTTCCTGAATCATTTCGCGAACGCGAGCTTCGTCAGGCTTGAGGTCGAACTGCTTGACCACTTCAGCAACGATCAGGCCCAGCACGACGCGGCGCTTGGCTTGCTCTTCGAACAGCTCGGCCGGCAGTTGGTCTGGCTTGATATTGCCGCCGAATTGCTGAACAGCCTGCACGCGCAGACGGTCAACTTCGTTGGACAGCAGAGCCTTTGGCACTTCGATCGGGTTGGTGGCCAGCAGACCGTCCATTACCTGATTCTTGACCTTGGATTTGATCGCCTGACGCAGTTCACGCTCCATGTTCTTGCGAACTTCGGTGCGGAAACCGTCGATGCCGCTTTCCTTGATGCCGAATTGAGCGAAGAACTCTTCGTTCAGCTCAGGCAGCTTAGGCTCGGACACAGTGTTGACGGTCACGGTGAACTCGGCGGTTTTGCCAGCCAGGTCCAGGTTCTGATAGTCCTCAGGGAAGGTCAGGTTCAGAACGCGCTCTTCGCCAGCCTTAGCGCCAACCAGCCCTTCTTCGAAGCCCGGGATCATGCGACCGGAACCCAGTACCAGCTGAGTGCCCTTGGCGGAGCCGCCAGCGAACACTTCGCCGTCAACCTTGCCAACGAAATCGATGTTCAGCTGATCTTCGTTCTGCGCGGCACGGTCGGCCACTTCGAAACGGGTGTTCTGCTTGCGCAGGATGTCGAGCATCTTGTCCAGGTCAGCGTCAGCCACTTCAGCGCTCAGGCGCTCAACGGTGATGCCTTCGAAGCCAGCAACGGTGAACTCAGGGAAGACTTCGAATACAGCAACGTATTCCAGATCCTTGCCCGCTTCGAGCGACTTTGGCTCGATCGAAGGCGAACCGGCAGGGTTGAGCTTCTGCTCAACCACAGCTTCGTAGAACGAAGACTGGATCACATCGCCTACAGCTTCCTGACGCGCATCAGCACCGAAACGGCGCTTGATTTCGCTCATTGGCACTTTGCCTGGACGGAAGCCAGCAATTTTGGCCTTTTGGGCAGTCTGCTGCAGACGCTTGTTGACCTGAGTCTCGATGCGCTCTGCCGGCACGGTGACGCTCATGCGGCGCTCGAGAGCAGTAGTATTTTCAACAGAAACTTGCATGGATATTCCTCGTTGCACAGACGTTAGCCGGCCGTTTCCGACCCCAGAATCAAGGGCATGCATTCTAGTGGGTCAAACTCAAGAAGTCACCCTACTGGAAACGGGTAAAAAAACAGCAGGCAATTTTCAGGGAGCGCTGCACGAATGCCGTTCACTCCACTGGCGAATACAAGTGCTCAGGTCAGGGCTCTGCATCAACGCTTCTATATATAGAAGAAACAATCCAATCCGCCCCGACAGCCATTCCAGCAAAACCGGAACGACGAGCAGTTCAGCGTCATCCGATCCTTTAAAAGCGATGAAGTGCCCTGCTCTGCGCTTCGAAATCGACCATGGCCGGACTTCGAAACCGCTAAAACAAAAAAGGCGCCAGACTGTTAAATCTGGCGCCTTTCGAAATATGGGGTGGACGATGGGGATCGAACCCACGA
>NZ_RAZO01000412.1:0-4713 GCF_004307535.1 Pseudomonas sp. Sample_9 | reverse complement strand
GTTAAATCTGGCGCCTTTCGAAATATGGGGTGGACGATGGGGATCGAACCCACGACAACGGGAGTCACAATCCCGTGCTCTACCAACTGAGCTACGCCCACCATATTGCGTAACAAAAAAGCCAAACAACTTCTTTGTCGAAACTTCATCAGGCCCGAGGCATTAATGAAGCTTTATTTGGTGCGGATGAAGAGACTCGAACTCTTACGCCTCGCGGCGCTGGAACCTAAATCCAGTGTGTCTACCAATTCCACCACATCCGCGGATGAAGCTTTTAAAGCAAAGGCGCCAGACCGTTAAATCTGGCGCCTTTCGAAATATGGGGTGGACGATGGGGATCGAACCCACGACAACGGGAGTCACAATCCCGTGCTCTACCAACTGAGCTACGCCCACCATATTGCGCTACTTGTGCCAAAGCTGCCTAATGGCGCACCCGGCAGGACTCGAACCTGCGACCATCCGCTTAGAAGGCGGATGCTCTATCCAGCTGAGCTACGGGCGCCTTGTTAATCTGTACTCTTAAAGGACTACAAACTAAGTGCTTTCCAGCGTCGCAGAACCTCGATTCCGCTTCACCTTCTTAACCAGTGCTAGGCTGTGCCCGACAAGTGCGACGAATAGTATAGAGGGCTCCAAAGGTCGTCAAATCCTTTTTGAAAAAAATTCATTTAATTAAAGGAGTTAGAGGAATTTGCTGACCAAGCGCCTTTGCCCTCACCGCTCGACATGCGAGAATGCGTTCTCATTTTTTCCCCTCTCGATGGTTAATCACGCGCAATGACTGCACAACTAATCGACGGCAAATCGATCGCCGCCAGGCTGCGCCAGCAGATCGCCCAACGAGTTGCCGAGCGTCGCCAGCAAGGCCTGCGCACCCCCGGCCTCGCGGTGATCCTGGTCGGCAGCGATCCTGCCTCTCAGGTTTATGTCTCGCACAAGCGTAAAGACTGTGAAGAGGTTGGCTTCCTCTCTCAAGCCTACGACCTGCCCTCCGACACGACTCAGGACGCCCTGACCGATCTGATCGATCGCCTCAATGACGACCCGGCCATCGACGGCGTTCTCCTGCAGTTGCCTCTGCCCGAACACCTCGACGCGTCCAAGCTGCTGGAACGCATTCGCCCGGACAAAGACGTCGACGGTTTCCACCCGTACAACGTCGGCCGTCTGGCCCAGCGCATCCCACTGCTGCGCCCCTGCACTCCGAAAGGCATCATGACTTTGCTGGAAAGCACTGGCGCTGATCTTTACGGGATGGACGCGGTAGTCGTGGGCGCCTCCAATATCGTCGGTCGCCCGATGGCCATGGAATTGCTGCTGGCCGGCTGCACCGTCACTGTCACTCACCGCTTCACCAAGGATCTGGCGGGCCACGTCGGCCGCGCTGATCTGGTGGTCGTTGCCGCCGGCAAGCCGGGCCTGGTCAAGGGCGAGTGGATCAAGGAAGGCGCGATCGTGATCGACGTCGGCATCAACCGTCAGGACGACGGCAAACTGGTCGGTGACGTCGTCTACGAAACCGCCCTGCCCCGCGCCGGCTGGATCACCCCGGTACCAGGCGGCGTTGGCCCGATGACCCGCGCCTGCCTGCTGGAAAATACCCTCTACGCGGCAGAAACCCTGCACGTCTGAGCGGTTTTTTCGGCAAGAGAAGAACCCCGCCCCGTGCGGGGTTTTTCATGTCTGAGAAAAAACTTCAACCGTTCGCCGGAAACCGCTCTTTTTACAGGCCTTTTCACGAGATTTTCAGGTCTTTCAAACAACCATCGACAGTTCTTCAGCCATACTCCTAAAATGCGCCGGTTTAAAGAAATAACCCGTTACAAACTAACGGTATATCCAACCTTTTAGAGTTCGCCCGCGTGAAAATTCGTCTCTCGATTCTGAGCCTGTTTTTTGCTGTTACAGGCACATTCATCACGCCAACGATCAACGCTGCGGAAACCACTGCGGCCCCACGCGACGCTTCGAGCTTGAAGATCGCGTCCGGCAGCGCCCTGCTCATGGATATGCAGACCAATAAAGTCATTTATTCCAGCAACCCTGACGTGATCGTGCCGATCGCCTCCGTCAGCAAGCTGATGACTGGTTTGGTAGTGGTTGAAGCTCGACAGAACATGGACGAATGGATCGATGTCGATATCAGGAACACCCCGGAAATGAAGGGTGTGTTCTCCCGGGTCAAACTCAAGAGTGAGCTGCCGCGCCGCGAGATGCTGTTGATCGCCTTGATGTCTTCGGAAAACCGCGCCGCCGCGAGTCTTGCCCACCACTATCCGGGCGGCTATGCGGCCTTTATCGCGGCGATGAACGCCAAGGCCAAGGCGCTGGGCATGACCAGCACACACTTCGTCGAGCCGACCGGCCTGTCGGAGCGCAACGTTTCCACCGCCCGCGACCTGAGCAAACTGCTGGTGGCCGCGCACAAGCAACCACTTCTCGTGCAACTGACCACCACCAAGGAAAAGACCGTCGCGTTCCGCAAGCCCAACTACACCCTGGGCTTCCGCAATACCGACCACTTGGTCAACAAGGCCGATTGGGACATCAAGATCACCAAGACCGGCTTCACCAACCCGGCCGGCCATTGCCTGGTGCTGGTGACGAAGATGGGCAACCGTCCGGTCGCCTTGGTGATTCTCGATGCGTTTGGCAAATACACGCATTTTGCCGATGCCAGCCGCATCCGCAGCTGGGTGGAAACCGGCCGCAGCGCCAATGTGCCTGCGGTGGCACAGCAATACAAAGCCGACAAGAACCTCAAGAGCCGCCAGAGCGGCGTGGTCGAAGCGGCCAAGTAGGTCCAGCGAGCATAAAAAAGCCCCGAATCTTCGGGGCTTTTTTTCGTCTGCGCATCAGTCGTTGGGCAGCGGCATCTTGTCGTCATCGGGGATGCCATCGCCCGAGCTCGGCTCTGGCGAAACCTCCGGCGTCAGCACATTGGGCCGGGCCAGCGGGTCACGCATCGGGCTGTCCGGGTCCAGCACCGGATCAACCTCAGGCTCCGGCGTGGTCGGCACGCTGTCAGGTTTGTGGTCATCGAAGCTTGAATCGGTACTCATACGCACCTCACATCAAGGTTTCAGATCGGCTAACGGGTCGTAGGGCTTGGCCGGTTTCTTCGGATCTTCACCGGGCTCGACATCCAGCGGCGCCTTCGCCGGCCCGACCGGATCGACTTGCGGATCATCAAGGTCCGGCGAATCCGGATCGAATCCCAGATCATCACCCGAGGAATGTTCGGACGAGTGCGGGCCTTTAGGGTTTGGGGAATCTGCCATGTTGCCTCCTTGATTCACCCGCGAAGCACGGGCATTAATCTTCAGAGGCTGGCCGGGCGCAGTCGTGCCCGGCAGATGACGAACGGAGGCTTATTGCGCCGCCAGAGCCTTTCTAGCCTGCGCCGCAGCGTTTTCCTCACCGGCCTGCGCCAGTTCATCGGCGGCTTTCAGCCAACGGGAGCGGTCGACGGCTGCCGGGATCTGCGCCGGTTTCTGAATCAGGATTGCCCAGCCACCGGCCTTTTCGAGCGCTGCTTGAAAGCTGCCGAAATCCATCAACTGCCGACGGTTCATGCCGGCGCGCAGCAGGACCTTCTGTTTATTGCGATCGTAGCCGGACAGGATCGCGTAACGCGGCTCGGCCCAGAATGCCGAACCTTCGCTGAAACGCACCATGACCGGGTAGCCCGCTGCGACCTGGGTCAGCAAGGCTGGCAGCTTGCTGTCGAGCGGATAAACCACCAGACCGTATTCGCGGGCGAGGTTCTGCATGTTCTGCTGCAATTTGTCCTCAGCACCCGGCAAGCGCAGCGGCTTTTCGAGAAGGCCCGGGGTGATGACGATGCCTTGTTGCGACAGCAGACTGGCCAGCACCTGTGGCCCACTCTGGTTGGCTTCGCCACGATAGAAGGTGCCGCTGAGCTCAACCCGCTCCGGCAAGCGTTTGACTTCAGGCGCTACATTACCTGCACATCCGCTCAGCACCACCGCGCAAGCGCCGGCAAGCAACGCTCCGCGCACTCGAGAAAATACCTGCACCATCAGTCACTCTCTTCCAGACGCCGGTCATCGTGTTCCGGCAACGCCAGCGATCATAGAGCCGCACCCGCCCGCGGTATAGCCTTAAACCGCAGACTCTGCGATTGCATAGAGCAAACTGATTGGTGACTAACGACCTTTGGTCAATAGCTTGAAACACCCCATTGACTAGACTGTCACTCAAATAGAGCGAATTGCGAAAAGCGGGCGCCCGATGCAGGGCGAAGAGGAGGCATCAATGAGCCTGACCATGACCATTGTGATGTTGATAGCCGGCTGGCTGGCCGTGGCGACTGCCATGTTGTGGGGCGTGCTGCGGATTTCGCGGCGCCATCATCATCCGGTGCAGACGATGCCGGATGAGAAGACAGAGAAGCATCCAGTGCGACACGTTACTGCGCATTGAAGATTAAAAGCGCCCTCACCCTAGCCCTCTCCCGGAGGGAGAGGGAACTGACCGGGGTTGTTCTTTTGAGTTACGCCGACTTGAAATATCCAGCCGAACTCAGCATTTGAAAAGCCCAAAAATCGGCTCCCTCTCCCTCGGGAGAGGGCTGGGCGGGCGGCGTTCCGATGAGGGGCTGGTTCTCAAACACACCGCCAATATCAAAGTGAAAAAAAACCGCCTGAGCTCAACCAGCCCAGGCGGTTTTTTGTGTTCTCAGCAATT
>NZ_RAZO01000354.1:0-13498 GCF_004307535.1 Pseudomonas sp. Sample_9 | reverse complement strand
GTGTTGCAGCGCAAGCTGCACAGCCTGCCGAACGTCACGGTGATCACCAGTGCGCTAACCACCGAAGTCACCGGCAATGGCGAGAAGGTCAACGGCCTGCGCTACAAGGACCGCACCACGGATGAACTGCGTACGGTTGAGCTGGAAGGGATCTTCGTGCAGATCGGTCTGCTGCCCAACACCGATTGGCTGAAGGGCACCATCGAGCTGTCGCCGCGTGGTGAGATCATCGTCGATAATCGTGGCGAGACTTCCATTCCGGGGATCTTTGCAGCGGGCGACGTGACGACTGTGCCTTACAAGCAGATCGTGATCGCAGTGGGCGAGGGCGCCAAGGCTTCGCTGAGCGCGTTCGATCACTTGATCCGGACTTCGGCCCCGGCGTAAGCCTCAGGCGTGAAATGAAAAAACCCATGAGCGATCATGGGTTTTTTATTGCGCGTGGAAAGCCACCCCTCACCCCAGCCCTCTCCCGAGGGAGAGGGAGCCGACCGAGGTGTCTGAAGTCATCCATAGACCTGAGAGAGCCGGTCGATTATGGATTCACCGCCAATCTTTCAAGCCGGCGTAATTCTCCAACATCCCCCAATCAGTCCCCTCTCCCTCTGGGAGAGGGCTAGGGTGAGGCGCTTTCAGCTTTTACAGCGGCGCAGGCTGAATGATCTCGACCCAGTAGCCATCCGGATCTTTGATGAACGCCAGGCTCTTCATCCGGCCATCGGTCAGACGCTTCTGGAAATCGCAACCCAGCTCTTCAAAGCGCGCGCAGGCCGCGACGATATCCGGCACCGAAATGCAGATGTGGCCGAAACCGCGCGGGTCGGTGTTGCCATTGTGATAGGCGAAGTCGGCATCGTTTTCGGTGCCGTGGTTGTGGGTCAGCTCAAGAATGCCCGGGATTGATTTCATCCACTCGGTACGCGCTGCGGCGTCGGCCGGGATCTGTGCTTTGTCGACCAGTGCGAGGAAGTACAGGCTGAACTCGGCTTCCGGGAAATCACGCTTCTCGACCAGCGAAAAACCCAGCACGCGGGTGTAGAAATCCAGCGATTTGGTGATGTCCTTCACGCGCAGCATGGTGTGGTTGAATACGAAGTTGCGGGTTGCGCTGTCTGGCGTGGCAGTCACGCCAGGGAAAGTGTTCAATTCGTTGAGGCTCATGGGCCCTCCAATAACAATGGGCGAGTGAATGGGCGCAATGATACGCATGCCGGCCGGCATCGCCAAATGCAAGGCGGGCTTGCCCTGCGCGAAGGCGGGGCTCAGACTTTGCCTTCTATCCATGAGTGCGTCCGGCAATGATCCGACTGTTCAAATCCGTGTTTGTTTTTTTTGCTTTGTCATCGGCTGTGGCTTTCCCGGCCATGGCCGAACCAGGCATTACCTGGCCGGCGGGCTGGAAGGTTGAAGCGTTGCCGGACACCGCGCCGCCAGTCTCGCGGCAACGGGCGGTGAAGCTCGACGCCGATGGTAACCAGGTGATGGTGATGGAGTTGACCATGACTCAAGTGGAAGCGGGGCATCAGGTCAATCTGCAAGGCGTGCTGCTGGAGATGCGCAAATCGATTCAGAAGGACTTCTTCCGCAGCGGTTATCAGAGCGTCTGCAACCGCATTCATCCGGCTGCGCTCGGATCATTGGCCGGGTTGGAGACGACCTGCACGGTCACCGAGAACGGTCGGCACGTATTATCACAAACGTTGGTGGCAGCCGTGGAAGCAGACAAGGCTTATGTACTTTCATATGCCGGTCAGGCCGAGGTTTATAAGGCGAGCGCCGACGACATAGAGGCGGCGCGCAACAGCCTGAAATTATAAACGTCCGTACTAACTTGCAATGATTTGAATGCCGGAAAGGATTAAGCACAAAGTTTTATCCAGCGTGTCGTAGCAACATTGCGCAGCAAAATGTTTAGCCTGATGATTCAGTAACGTTACACAAATTTCCAACTTGTTCGATGAAAATCATTTCATTTGTTAGATATTGTCAATAAAAAAGCCCTGCATCGAGCAGGGCTTTTTGTTGGCGTCAGATCAACCGCGCAACCATGAATCCACGGTGGCTGCACCGTACTGCTCTTTCCAGGCTTTCAGACCGCGATGGTTGCCACCCTTGGTTTCGATCAGCTCGCCAGTGTGCGGGTTCTGATAAACCTTGACCACCCGAGCGCGGCGAGTCTTGGGCGCTGCGGACTGCTGGAGACCGGACTTTGCCGGGTTTGGATCAAGGATGGCGATGATGTCTTTCAGGCCTTTGCCATAGGTTTTCATCAGTCCCTGGAGCTTTTCTTCGAATTCGATTTCTTTCTTGAGCCCGGCATCGTTCTTCAGCGATTCCAGCTGTTTGAGCTGTTCCTGAAGGGCCTTTTCAGCTGCGCGAAATTCAGCGAGTCTGGACAATATCTTTACTCCAATAGTGTGTTTGGCTGATACCAACCGCAAACAAAGCTATAAGCCAAGAGCCTGGAAGCGACTCGGTGATAATTGGCTCACCTGCCAGTCTGGCTCAGGTTGAAAAAATTGTAGTAGTTAATGCGACAAGAGTAAATCCTGATGTTGTCGTCATGTAACAACAATGACTTTTTGTATCAATTTGGTGCGGCTGTTCGGCGGGCCATGTCGGCGACTTAATGATGAGTTAATGCGTCGAGGAACTCAGCGCCAGGCATTGGTCTACCGTACAAATAGCCCTGCAAAAAATTAACGTTATGCTCGGTCAGGTAATCAGCCTGGACCTGAGTTTCGACACCTTCGGCAACAATGCGCAAGTCCAGTTTGGCCGACAGCTCGATAATGGAGTCGAGGATATGCCTCGATAACGCGTCTATGCCGATCATGGCCACGAAGCTCTGATCGATCTTTAGAAAGTCGACATTGAAGGTGCGCAGATAACCAAGGCTTGAATGTCCGGTACCGAAGTCGTCGATTGCGATTTTCACACCCAGTGCATGCAGCTGCTCGAAGAGCTGCAGGGTGATGTCATTCGGCTCGACCAGCTGGCGCTCCGTCAATTCCAACACCAGTTCGATGCTGCCAGGCGCAAATGCAGCCAAGAGGTCACGACAATCCTCGACCAGCTCCAGATCCTGGCAATGGCTGGCGGTGATATTGATGCCGATATGGAAAGGTTTGGCGAAGCTTGTGGATTGCGGCCCCAGCAGCACCGCAGTCTGTTGCATCAGGGCGCGGGTCATCGGCACGATCAAGCCCGAGTGCTCGGCAAATGGAATAAACAGATCCGGCCGTACCAGGCCCTCTTTCGGATGATTCCAGCGCATCAGCACTTCGGCACCCGACCATTGCTTGCTGTCACCGTGAACCACGGGCTGGAAATAAGGGATGAACTCCCCGGCTTCCAGCGCACGCAGCATTTCATGGCTGGGCGAGGTCGATCGCTTCTGGACGAAGTGGCCGATTGCACCGGAGACTGCACCGAAGAAAATCAACAGGCTGAACAGCGGAGGATATTCAGCCGCCATGTAACGCCGGATTTCGCCCTCGGGGAACCCCGCGGAGACCTTGAAACCGTAGCGTTCGGATTCCAGCAGGCTGTGCGCGACCGGCAGGGCAGGCAGTGATCCGTGATGCACTTTGCCGTCGGCGGACAGCCAGTTATCGCCTACTTGCAACATCAGTAATGTCTGGCGGCCGATCAGGCGCAGGATGTTACTCAAGTGATAGCCATCCAGTGTGGTCAGTGCGCCACCACGACCGTCGCTGAGACGGTAGATCAATAATGCCGTGTCGGGCGTCACCGGATTGCCATTCATCAGCCACAGTTTGCCGTCGTGGTAGTTTCCGGCATCGACGGCTTCGTTGAACTGGCCGAACAGCGAACTACAGTAGAGATTGTTGTCCCAGACCAGATTGGTTGAACGCACGAAGGGGCGACGGGTCACCTGTTCGCGCAGGGCGAGTTTCACTTCTTCGCAATTTTTCCCGGCAAGCGGCAACAGAATCCGGGCAGCTTCTGCGGTGTTATCGAGCATCAAGTCGAACTGTCGCAACGCTTGCTCGGCAGTTTCTCCGGCGCTTTGTTGCAACGTGCGTTCTGCCTGCATATAGAGAATCACACTGCCCAGCACGATTGGCAGCAGGCTGCTGAGCAAAGTCACAACGTTGCGGGTGCTGCGCTTGCGGCGGGGGCGGCGGGTCAGCGGCATGGACACATCCTGTGGCTTCGAAGTCGGGCCCGGTAAACAATCGAGCCAGAGGGGAGAATAGATGGCAGATGGCTCTTGTGCCGTATCCAAAAAAGAGGATTTTATAGAGAGGGCAGACAGGCTCGGTTACGCTGTGTAGAATCGGTTTACGCATACAATAATAATCGTCTTCTGGCAGCAGAAGCCTCGCCCGCAAGAGCCTTGGGTCGACAATGAAGATATTCGGGTTTCAACTGATCTACGGAGACTTCCTCGCTCGCAGCGTGCGTGGCATCTCCTGTGCGCCTCCCACTACATCACTTTCCTGACAAATAACCCTGGTTAATTGATAAGAAATGATGAGGCGTCACCATGGCAGATTTATACGAAAACCCAATGGGCCTGATGGGCTTTGAGTTCATCGAGTTCGCATCGCCGACTCCCGGCACGCTGGAGCCGATCTTCGAGATCATGGGCTTCACCAAAGTCGCGACCCACCGTTCCAAGAACGTGCACCTGTACCGTCAGGGCGCGATCAACCTGATCCTCAATAACGAACCCAACAGCGTCGCCTCGTACTTCGCGGCTGAGCACGGCCCGTCCGTTTGCGGCATGGCGTTTCGCGTCAAGGATTCGCAGAAAGCCTATTCCCGCGCACTCGAACTCGGCGCTCAGCCGATCCACATCGAAACCGGTCCGATGGAGCTTAACCTGCCGGCGATCAAAGGCATCGGCGGCGCGCCGCTGTATCTGATCGACCGTTTCGGCGAAGGCAGCTCGATCTACGACATCGACTTCGTGTTCATCGAAGGCGTTGATCGCAACCCGGTTGGCGCCGGCCTGAAGATCATCGATCACCTGACCCACAACGTGTATCGCGGACGCATGGCCTACTGGGCGAACTTCTACGAGAAGCTGTTCAACTTCCGTGAAATCCGTTACTTCGACATCAAAGGCGAGTACACCGGTCTGACTTCAAAAGCCATGACCGCACCGGATGGCATGATCCGCATCCCGCTCAACGAAGAGTCGTCCAAGGGCGCCGGGCAGATCGAAGAGTTCCTGATGCAGTTCAACGGCGAGGGCATCCAGCACGTTGCGTTTCTCACCGACGACCTGATCAAGACCTGGGATCAGTTGAAGAAAATCGGCATGCGCTTCATGACCGCGCCGCCGGACACCTACTACGAAATGCTTGAAGGTCGCCTGCCGAACCACGGCGAGCCGGTCGATCAGCTGCAATCGCGCGGCATCCTGCTTGATGGCGCGTCGGAGCAGGGCGACAAGCGTCTGCTGTTGCAGATCTTCTCGGAAACCCTGATGGGGCCGGTGTTCTTCGAGTTCATCCAGCGCAAGGGCGACGACGGTTTCGGCGAAGGTAACTTCAAAGCCCTGTTCGAATCGATCGAGCGCGACCAGGTGCGTCGTGGTGTGTTGACCACCGAGTAATCTCAAATGAAAAAATCCCGGCCTGCAGAGATGCAGCGCCGGGATTTTTTAAGATCAAAAGATCGCAGCCTTCGGCAGCTCCTACATTTGGAATGCATTTTTCCTGTAGGAGCTGCCGAAGGCTGCGATCTTTTGCTTTTAAGAGCGTCGTTGGCGCGTCAAGTGTTTGAAGCCCTCGAACACCAGCACCACCACCGCCAGCCAGATCGGAATGTAGGTCAGCCACTCGCCCGACTTGATGCTTTCCCCGAGCAACAAAGCCACCGCAAGCAGCAACACCGGTTCCACATAACTCAACAAACCAAACAGACTGAACGGCAGCAAGCGGCTGGCGATGATGTACACCACCAGCGCGGACGCACTGATCAGGCCGAGCAGCGGAATCAGCCACATCAGTCCCGGATATTGATCGAACACGGCCAGGCCCTGTTCGCCGCCCTGCACAAACCAGTAGGCGACCGGCAGCATCAGGGTCATGTCGACCCACAGGCCACCGAGGTTGTCGGTTTTCAGGTATTTGCGCAGCACGAAGTACAGCGGATAGCCAACCACGACCACCAGCGTCGCCCAGGAAAAACCACCCACCTGGTACAGCTCGTTCAACACGCCGAGGCTGGCGAAAAATACGGCGATTTTCTGCAGGTAAGACAGGCTCTCGCCATAGGCAATCCGCCCCGTCAGCACCATCGCCAGTGGCAAGAGGAAATAGCCCAGCGATACATCCAGGCTGTAATCATTGAGTGGTGCCCACATGAACAGCCACAGCTGTACCCCGAGCAGGGCGGAAGAAACCAGCAGCCCGGCAATCAGCTTCGGCCTGGCCGCCATCAATCGAACCAGCTCCAGCACCCGCCGCCATTCCCCGGAAACCAGCATGAACACGGTCATGCACGGCACGGTCAGAAGCATGCGCCAGCCGAAGATTTCCACGCCGCTAAGAGGTGTCAGCAGCGACGTGTAGTAATACATGACGGCAAACAGCACCGAGGCTGAAACCGATAGAGCGATACCTTTAGACAAACTGTCCTCGCGACGTGATGGTTGAACGGGGCGCGCAGGATACGTGGTTTTTGTGCTGAATATTGAGCGGGCGCTCATTATTTCCCACATCCAGGAGCCACAAATCCTGTGGGAGCGAGCCTGCTCGCGAAGCGGCCGGCAGATTCAGCATAGATGTTGCGTCGACTGGCGCTATGCATGATTGCACCGATTAAACGCAAAAAGATCGCAACCTTCGGCACTTCCTACAGGGAACGCATTCCACAGTAGCTGCCGAAGGCTGCGATCTTTTGATCTGCGCTTCTGATTAAGCCCGCAACGTCCGCGTCATCCGCAACGCCAGCAGACTCCCGCCAACGATCACCGCCGCCAGCACATACAACGCCGCATCCGTCGAGCCAGTGCTGTCCTTGACCCAACCTACCAGGTACGGGCTGAGGAACCCGGCCATCTGCCCCATCGAGTTGATCAACGCCAGACCGCCAGCCGCCGCGCCCAGTATGGCCGTAGGAAATGCTCCAGAACCCCCGTCAGTTTTGATCGTCCATACCATTCGTCGCGACTGTCAGATCTGACAGTAGGCAGAACTAAATGTCTAAGCGCCAAATCATAGACGGCCGCCGGATCTGGAAAGGCCAAAATCCCATGGACCAAGGTGCTTATCATGACAACCGAAACCTCCGATGAAATGCCGACCTACGAACACGTGTTGCACCTGTACCCGCCAAAGCTTCCCGATAGCAATACGCAAGTGACCGGCGCTGACTGTGGTATCGCGATGAGGTTCTATGGTTCAAGCGGCGCTAAAGTTATTGTCGATCCCTATCTTCAGCAAGCCCCGTTGGATACCGTTCAGCTCAACCTGAACGGCGAGATGAATATTGCCAGTACCCAGACCACTGCATCAGACGATGCGGTTGTGCTTTTTATCCCACCCAACAAATTGAGATCCGATCCGGGCTACCTCAATGAGCTTTCTTATACTGTTATTCGTGGGAGCAACATTGAAGGCACTTCCCAACCGCCCCTTAGTATCTTATACAACGACGTCCCACCTGGTATGAAAGACCAGAACGAGGGTGTTGGCGGGCATTCCAAATTGAAAATGGATTTACCTGCGGACGTGCTGGAAGACGGCATCGACGCTGACCGCGCCGAGCAGGGGGTTCAGATTTTCTTGTCTTATCCCTATTGCCGGTCGGGCGATCGTATCCTTCTCAGTTGTAAAGGTCGTGACATTTTCCATGACGTTCTGCCGCACGAAGCGCCAGCCCAGCCTACAGATGTGCCGACCCGGATCGGTTTGTTACTCGAAAAAGAGGTTTTCGAATTAGCAGGTGATGATCCGCGGTTCCCTTTCAAATTTACGGTTAGTGATGAAATAGGTAACGCAACCGATCGAAACTCTTGGTCTCCCGTCATCACGGCAGATGTCGATCTGCGGTCTCGAATGGCGGCACCTGATGTTACCGAGAATCCGGATGATCCCAATGATGCTCCTGATACAATCGACCTGAACAAGCTCGGTAACAAAGATTTGACTGTACAAGTCCATGTTATCGCTCCGTTATGGCAGATGATGGACAGTATCCGCGTAACTTATGTAGCCACGCAGGGTAATGGCGAGACAGTCGAGCATAAGGAAGCAGCGACCGTTGAAAGAGTACCGTTCATTCATAAATTATTGATACCCAATGCCAAAGTCGTTGCCGACAGTCTAGTGAAGGTTACGTATGAGCAAGTCCGCAATGATATAAGTATCGCCAGATCAAAAATTACACGGGCAAGGGTTGTCGTTAGGCCAGTCATTACGTCAGTCAAAAATTCGGTTGGCGCGGAACTGCAAAATGGAGGAACGGTTTCAGACAATAAAGTTACATTGGCGGGCTCGGCGCTGGCGGAAGTCTTATTGCAAATTTTCGACGGTGACACATATATCGCGGACGTTCAGGCTGGCGCCGATTATAAATGGCAAAGCAATGCGATACCGATTGGCGTAGGGCAGCGGATATTCAAGGTTAAAGAGAAAAGTAGTAGTCAGCTTGAGTCCGAACCTTGGTTTGTTGAGCGACTGGCATTCGATATTGATCGGACTCAAATGAAGCTTAACGGATTGTCTATAAAGGTCCCGCAGTGGCCGAAAACCGGTTTGGATTCTATCGGTAATACGGCTGTTCGCTTACCCACCGGCGGGGTTCCGCCTTACGACTATGCGTCGTCGGACCCGCTGACGGTTTTGGTCACTACAGGAGGGAAAGTCACTGGGCTGAAACAAGGTGTCGCGACTATCTATGTCACTGATCAGGAGGGTACGACTCTTTCTTACTTGGTGGCGGCTACTAATATATTTAGATTGATGATCAGCAAGGAACCGCTTCGGGCGGATGATGCTGTCTTATGGATGAATGAATTAGGTGGGCAGAACGTTTTTAACTACCAGTTCATAAGAGACGCTCTCCGCGTATATGTGCCATCCGTACCTGCGCACATCAATACGTGCGCCTATGATGGTCGGTCGTACTGGTATATGCGAGCAGACTGGAGTCACTTTGGTTGGATTAAGCAACTAACTTTATTATCGTGGTGCCTTGTCCCATATTAGTGCATATCAACGATATATTTTATGCTGACTCTTCTGACGCGCGTTCAGTGGGAACGCGTGCTTTTGTATCTCTAAGATTGGCCGGACTGGTCTTCAAGAAACGGCCCTTGAGAAGGCCGTTTCTTATGTATAAGCCTAAGCCCGCAACGCCCGCGTCATCCGCAACGCCAGCAAACTCCCGGCGACAATCACCGCCGCCAGCACATACAACGCCGCATCCGTCGAGCCAGTGCTGTCCTTGACCCAACCTACCAGGTACGGGCTGAGGAACCCGGCCATCTGCCCCATCGAGTTGATCAACGCCAGACCGCCAGCCGCCGCGCCAGCGCTCAGCATGGCGGTCGGTACCGGCCAGAACATCGGCAGACCGGTCAGTGCGCCCATGGTCGCGATGGTCAGGCCGAGAATCGCAATCGCCGGATTCGCTGCGAAATTCACTGCGATCACCAGACCGACAGCGCCCATCAGCATCGGCACCACCAGGTGCCAGCGGCGCTCCTTGCGCAAGTCCGCCGAGCGGCCGACGACCAGCATGAACACCGCTGCAAGCAGATATGGAATCGCACTCAGCCAGCCGATCACCAGGTTATCGCTGAAGCCAAGGTTCTTGATGATCGACGGCAGCCAGAAGTTGATCGCGTACACGCCGCTCTGGATGCAGAAATAGATCAGGCCGAAGGCCCAGATCGCAGGGTTCTTGAACACCGCGAGCAGCGAGTCGGTGGCGGTTTTCGGTTTGTTGGCGAGGTCTTCGGCGTGGTCGGCTTCGAGCACCGAACGTTCATGGGCGGTCAGCCATTTGGCATTGGCGAAGCTGTCGCTCAACAGGAAATACGCCAGTGCGCCGAGGATTACCGTCGGGATGCCTTGCAGCAGAAACATCCACTGCCAGCCGGCCAAGCCACCCTGGCCCGCGGCGAAGTGGTTGAGGATCCAGCCGGAAAACGGGCTGCCGAGCAAACCGGAGACCGGGATTGCCGACATGAACAACGCCATGATCCGACCACGGCGGAACGTCGGGAACCACTGCGAGAGATACAGCACCACGCCCGGGAAGAAACCAGCTTCAGCGGCACCGGTAAAAAAGCGCAGGGTGTAGAACTCGGTCGGGGTGGTGACGAACAACAGGCAGGTCGACAGCGTGCCCCAGGTGATCATCATCAAGGCAATCCAGCGCCGAGGACCGAAGCGGGTCAGTGCCAGGTTGCTCGGCACGCCGCACAGCACGTAACCGATGAAGAAGATGCCGGCGCCGAGGCCATATACGGTTTCGCTGAATTTCAGTGCGTCGAGCATCTGCAGTTTGGCGAAGCCAACGTTGACCCGGTCGAGGTAGTTGAACAGATAGCAGATGAAAATGAAGGGAATCAAACGCAGGGTGATGCGTTTGTAGACGGCGTTTTTACCGTCGTCGATGGTCTGGGTAGCTGCGGCGCTCTGCGACATAGCGGCTCTCTCTTTATTATGATTTTTTGCGATGCAAAGGGTAACGTTGATCGCCCTGAGAGTCTCGGCCACCTTTGGCCGGATTGTCTTTGTGCCTGAGCACAGGGTTTGCCGCCAGACCCTGTGCGGCTGAACAACCGTCCGTGCCTGAAATGAAGGATTGCCGCCGCTATGTTCGAACTCGATCACGACCTTGCCCAGGACATCGTCGACCGGGCCATGGCCATTTTGCCGTACAACGTCAACGTCATGGACAGTCAGGGCCTGATCCTCGGCAGCGGTGAACCGGAGCGCATCAACACCCGGCATGAAGGCGCGCAACTGGTGCTGGCCAACGGGCGTGTGGTGGAAATCGATGCGCAGACGGCGGTGCACCTCAAAGGCGTGCAACCGGGCATCAACCTGCCGCTGTTGCTCGATCAGCGCTTGATCGGCGTGCTTGGCATCACTGGCGAGCCGGAGCAATTGCGCACCTACGCCGAGCTGGTGCGCATGACCGCTGAAATGCTCGTCGGCCAGCGCAACCAGCAGGCCGAGCAGCAATGGCGACGGCAGCGTTGCGATGATCTGCTGGCTTTGCTGTTGAGCGAGGCGGGGGATTCGCCGCGCCTGATCGATGAGGCGCAGCAGCTTGGGCTCAAGCCGCAATTGACCCGGGTGCCGTATCTGTTTGAGCTGGGTCTTGAGCACGGGCCGGGGCAAACCGTCGAGGCACTGAGTGCGTGGCTGACCTCGCGGTATCCCGACAGTTGGTGCGTGAGTTCGGCGAAGTCGTCGCTGTTGTGGTGTCGCCCGGCGAGCCAGAACGTCGAGCACGATCGCCTGCTGGAAAAGCTCGATGGCCTCGGCTGGAAGATTCTGCGCATCGCCGTCGGTGGGCAGGCGGATGGTCTGGCCGGGTTGCGTCGCTGTTATCGACGGGTCGGCGATTTGCTCGCTTATGGTCGTGACGTGCTGCCGAATTCGCGGCTGCTGACGCTCAATCGTTATCGCTTGCCGGTCATGCTATGGCGACATCGCAACGATGATGCGCTGGACGAACTGCTCAAGCCGCTGCGCAAGGTTATCGCCAAGGACAGCAACGGCCAGTTGCTGGCGACGCTGCGCAGTTGGTGCGAGCACGACGGGCAGAGCCAGGCCTGTGCCGAAGCGCTGGGCATCCATCGCAACAGCCTGCGCTATCGCATGGAGCGGATTGCCGAGTTGAGCGGGGTTGATCCGTTGAAGCTGGACGGGATGCTGGCGTTGTACCTGGGGGTGCAGCTGTTGCCGCAGACTGATCCGAATTGATCGGTGTATTTCGGGGCTCCTTCGCGAGCAGGCTCGCTCCCACAGTGGCATGCATTTCAAATGTGGGAGCGAGCCTGCTCGCGAAGAGGCCGGTACATCCAGCGCCAGCCTTTTGTGGAAATGAACAATAAACGCCGACGCCACTTGTGCAGCCGACCGGCGTCAAGGCGCAGGCCGACTGGCAGCATGAACGCCACTGCAACCGGAGAATTCCCATGAAGATCGTCATCGCCCCCGACTCGTTCAAGGACAGCCTGAGTGCCCAAGGCGTTGCCGAAGCCATCGCCCTCGGACTGGCGCAGGTCTGGCCGCAGGCGACGCTGATCAAATGCCCGATGGCCGATGGCGGCGAAGGCACGGTCGAGTCGATTCTTGCAGCCTGCGAAGGTGAGTTACGCCGCACCCGCGTGCGCGGTCCATTGGGTGCGACGGTCGAAGCCGCATGGGGCTGGCTGCCGCACAACCACACCGCGATCATCGAAATGGCCGAGGCCAGCGGTCTGCAACTGGTGCCGCCGGGGCAGCGCGATGCCTGCATCAGCAGCACGTTTGGCACCGGTGAACTGATTCGTGCAGCGCTGGATGCCGGCGCGCAACGGGTGATCCTGGCGATTGGCGGCAGCGCGACCAATGACGGCGGTGCGGGTGCGATGCAGGCGTTGGGCGTGAAGTTGCTGGATGCGCAGAATCAATCGTTGGTGCCGGGTGGCCTGGCCTTGGCGCAACTGGCGCGACTCGATGTGGCTGGGCTTGATCCGCGTCTGGCCGAGGTGCGTTTCGACATTGCCGCCGACGTCAATAATCCGCTCTGCGGCCCCCATGGTGCCTCGGCCATTTTCGGCCCGCAGAAGGGCGCAACGCCTGCGCAGGTTGAGCAGCTCGATCAGGCGCTGGGGCACTTCGCCAAACTCTGCGCGCAAGCATTGGGCAAAGACGTGCGCGATGAACCGGGCAGCGGCGCGGCGGGTGGTCTGGGCTTTGCCGCCAAAGCTTTTCTCGGCGCGCAGTTTCAGGCGGGCGTCGAGGTAGTGGCGGAACTGGTCGGGCTCGCTGACGCGGTCAAAGGTGCGGATCTGGTGATTACCGGAGAAGGCCGCTTCGATGCGCAAACCCTGCGCGGCAAAACACCGTTCGGTGTCGCGCGAGTTGCCAAACAATACGCTGTGCCGGTGATCGTGATTGCCGGGACCTTGGGCGAGGGTTATCAGGAACTCTATCAACACGGCATCGACGCCGCGTTTGCTGTTACCAGCGGGCCGATGACTCTGGAACAGGCCTGCGCCGAAGCCCCGCGCTTGCTGCGTGAACGCGCCACCGACATCGCCCGGATCTGGCAGCTCGCCGCCAAACGCTGAACCGCTGGCCTCTGTAGGAGCTGTCGAGTGCAACGAGGCTGCGATCTTTTGATCCTGCTATTAAAAGTCAGAAGATCGCAGCCTCGTTGCACTCGACAGCTCCTACCCAAGGCAGCGGACCTTGGTTGATTGTTGTAACGTCCCGAAAAATATTTACTGCGGACCCGAAACCTTCCTCAAGCCTGGCCGATACAACGGTCAGGCGCACACAAAACC
>NZ_RAZO01000356.1:0-13642 GCF_004307535.1 Pseudomonas sp. Sample_9 | reverse complement strand
AGGTAGAAAGAGGAAATGTGGTTCGGCGTCTGCCGGGTGAGCATGGCGTAGGACAACAGCGCCATACCCGCACCGACGGCGATCGACAGCAGCAAGTCGCGCAGACGACGAATGCGCGCCTTGCGCAGGCTGCTTGGCAGCGGCGAGACTTCCTCGATGCGTCGCGGCAACCAGCGCAGGCCGAGCAGGATCAACACCGTGGTCACCACTTCTACCGCCAATTGCGTCAGTGCCAGATCCGGCGCGGAGAACCAGACGAAGGTCACGCAGGTCATCAGGCCACAGACGCTGACCATGGTCAGGGCAGCCAGACGGTGATACTTCGCCTGCCAGGCGGCGCCGAGCGCACAGGCGATCGCCAGCAGCCACAGGGTCACGAAGACGATGGAACCAGGGATCTTCGGCCGGTCGCCCCAGGTCAGGGTGCTGTGCAGCATCGGGATCAGGCCGGCGAGCACGGCGGCCAATACCATCAGAAACAGCTGCATCTGCAAGCGCTTGGTGCCCAGTCGCCGCTCGACGCGCCGGGCGAGGCGCATCATCACGACCAGACTGCGCTCGAACAAACGCTTGCCGTTGAAGCGGCCCACCAGCGGCGGGTACTTGAAACGGCCCAGTTTGAACTGCTTGCGCAGCAGCAGATAGAGGAGGATGCCGCCGGACATGGCGATCAGGCTCATGATCATCGGCGCGTTCAAGCCGTGCCAGATGGCCAGGCTGTATTCCGGCAACTCCCCGCCAACTACGGGCAGCGCGGCAGCAGCGAGCAGTGGCCCGACGATCTGCGCCGGGAAAATCCCCACCAGCAGACAGGTGAATACCAGCAACTCGACGGGTGCGCGCATCCAGCGTGGCGGTTCGTGCGGGGTGTGCGGCAGATCAGTAGCAGTGGGGCCGAAGAACACGTCAACGGTGAAGCGCAGGGAGTAGGCGACGCTGAACATGCCAGCGATGGTCGCGACGATCGGCAGACTGGTTTCGACCCACGCCGTGGCGTTGATGAACACGGTTTCGGCGAAGAACATCTCCTTCGACAGGAAACCGTTGAGCAGCGGCACGCCGGCCATTGAGGCGCTGGCGACCATGGCCAGTGTTGCCGTATAGGGAACCAGCTTGATCAGGCCGCTGAGTTTGCGAATGTCACGGGTACCGCTTTCGTGGTCAATGATGCCGGCGGCCATGAACAGCGAAGCTTTGAACGTCGCGTGATTGAGAATGTGAAACACCGCCGCCACCGCGGCCAGTGAACTGTTCAGGCCCAAAAGCAAAGTGATCAGACCGAGATGGCTGATGGTCGAGTAGGCCAGCAAGCCTTTGAGATCGTTCTGGAACATCGCGCAGTACGCGCCGAGCAACAGCGTACAGGCGCCCGCTCCGCTGACGATGTAGAACCATTCCTCACTGCCGGACAGCGACGGCCACAGACGTGCCAAAAGGAAAACCCCGGCCTTGACCATGGTCGCCGAGTGCAGATAGGCCGAGACGGGCGTCGGTGCCGCCATGGCGTGAGGCAGCCAGAAGTGAAACGGGAATTGCGCGCTTTTGCTCAGCGCGCCGATCAGGATGAGTGGCAAAAGAACAGGGTAGAGGGCATGTGCGCGAATCAGATCGCCGGCGGCCAGGACCTTGTCCAGGTCATAGCTGCCAACGACATGGCCGAGGATCATGACCCCCGCCAGCAGACATAATCCGCCGGCACCGGTGACCATCAGCGCCATATAAGCACCGCGCCGCGCATCGGAGCGGTGGTGCCAGTAGCCGATCAGCAGGAACGAGAAGAGGCTGGTCAGCTCCCAGAAAAACACGATCTGAATCAGATTGCCGGAGATCACCAGGCCAAGCATGGCGCCCATGAATGCCAGGAAAAACGCGAAGAAGCGTGGCACCGGGTCGTCCGGCGACATGTAATAACGGGCATATAAAGAGACAAGTGTGCCGATGCCGAGCACCAGCATCGAGAACAGCCAGGCGAAGCCGTCCATGCGCAGAACGAAGTTCAGCCCAAGGCTGGGCAACCACATGAATTCTTCGCGGATTACGCCACCGTGGGCGATTTGCGGGTACAGCATTGCGACCTGAACGGTGCCGATCAGAGCGACCAGACCCGCCAGCAGCGATTCGGCATTACGCGCATTGTGCGGCAGCACTGCTGCCAGACAGCTGCCGATGAACGGCAGAAGCAGTAGAACTATCAGGGACATAGGCTTCTAATCTGCGGAAGTTTGTGAAGCATCATACGTGCCAGCTCCCTGATCACCAAACGCGAGGATGTCTCAGAATCCTACAAAGTAGTCTGGAATTTTGTGTTTGGCGCTGTTTCAGGGGCAACGAAGGTGCGGCGCATTCGCGAGCAGGCTCGCTCCCACACTGGAATGCATTTTCAAAATGTGGGAGCGAGCCTGCTCGCAAAAGCATGGGTGCAGCCTAAGAGATTGCGGGTCACCCCTGCGTTTCCCGCTCCAACTCAGCTTCTGCCTCGGTGGACCTTCCCTTGGTCTTCAACTCACTGACTATCACCGCCGCAACGATCAACCCCGCGCCCACCAGTGCAATCGCCGGCAAACGCTCCCCGGCAATCCGACCAACGATTCCGGCCCATACCGGCTCACCGGCATAGATCAACGTCGCCCGAGTCGGCGAAACGCTCTTCTGCGCCCAGTTCATCGCCACCTGGATCGCCGCACTCGCCGCGCCCAGGCCCAAAGCCGTCGCCAGCAATAACCAGGAAAACTCCGGAATCACTTCGCCGGTCGGCACCACCAGCAGGAACGACAACACCGACGTCACCGCCAGTTGCACCACCGTCACTCGCCGTACATCAACCTGCCCGGCGAACGTGCTGATCAGAATGATTTCGGCCGCGATCGCAACGGCGCTGATCAATGTCGCGATTTCTCCGGGACTGAAATTCAGCGCGGCACCCGACGGGCCCGACAACAGCATCAGTCCGGTAAACGCCAGCATGATTCCGATACTTGGCATCAACCCTGGACGCCGACCCAGCACCAGCCATTGCAGCAGCGGCACAAACGGTACATACAACGCGGTAATGAACGCCGACTGACTGCTCGGAATGCTCTGCAACCCGACCGTCTGCAAGCCATAACCAAGCATGATCGCGACACCGATGAACGACCCTGCCTTGACTTCGAACAAGGTCAACTCGCGCAAGTGCCGCCAGGAAAACATCGCCACGATCGCCGCCGCTGCGGCGAAGCGCAAGCCGACGAAAAACATCGGGCCGCTGACCGTCATGGCATGTTGCACAATCAGAAACGTGCCGCCCCAGATCATGGTGATCAGCACCAGCACGCACTCGGCTTTGCTGAAGCGGGAAAAGCGGATTCGGGACGCAGAATTGTTTGGCGACATCATGACCTTGCGCACATTAAAAGGGAGGCCGCACAATGCCGCCAACGTTGCGCAGTATACTGCCCAACCCCACCGAGTGAGCAATATAGTGCACAAAGATTTGACTCAGCGAGCCTCCGTTCTGCAACACGTCAGCCAGAACGTTCGACGCCTGCGCCATGCTGCGGATATGAGCCAGACCGCACTGGCAGAAAAATCCGGGGTGAGCCGACGGATGCTGGTAGCAATCGAGGCAGGAGAAAAGAATGTCAGCCTGACCACGCTTGATCGCGTTGCCGAAGCGCTCGACGTTGCCTTCAGTGATCTGATCCAGGCGCACGATGCGCGCGATCCGAGCCGTATCAACGAGGTTGCCTGGGCGGGCACGATTCCCGGCAGCAGAGCCGTGCTACTGTCCAAAGCCACCGCGAGCCGCGAAGTCGAGCAATGGGAGTGGTGCCTGCAACCGGGCGAAGTTTATCCGTCGCAACCGGACGCCGATGGCTGGAGCGAGCAGATTTACGTATTTGAGGGTTGCCTGACGCTGATGCTCGGCGAGCAGCCGCAGCACATCAACAAAGGAGAGTTTTTCATGTTCGCCAGCAATCAACCGCATGCCTACCGCAACGATGGCGATGTGGCTGCGCGGTTCGTGCGTAATGTGGTGATCTGAATGGGACAGCCTGCGGACATCCTGATCATCGGCGGCGGCCTCAGTGGCACCATGCTGGCGGTGCAATTGTTACGCCTGTCTGGGCAACGAAGAATTGCGATTATCGAGCCGCGTGCTGAATTGGGACGTGGTGAGGCTTACAGCGCAGTCGAGTTGGGACATACGCTGAACGGCAACGCGGCGCGGATGAGCGTCGACCCGGATAATCCTGATGATCTGACGCAGTGGCTGACCGCGCATATTGCCGGCGGCGGCTGGCCGGAGTCGGCTGAGCAGGATGTGCCGGTTAGTGAACTGTTTCCGCCTCGAGGCTTGTTCGGCGTGTACGTGCAACAGCGTCTGGCCGAAGCCAGAGCAGTGGGTACGCTGCAAGGTTCGACCGTTGAACATTTCTGTGCTGAAGCCGTCGACCTGCAAGTTGATGCTGGTTCAGTGCAGCTCACCTTGAGCGATGGCCAGATTTTGCGTGGATCGCAGGCAGTGCTGGCCACCGGCATGTATCCTGCCGCTCGCACGCCGCAGACGCAATCCAGTGGCCTTAACGCCGCCGCGCTCGATCCTTGGGATGTGGCGGCCATGCGTGAACTCGACCCGCAGTCCACCGTGCTGATCATCGGCTCCGGTCTGACCATGGTTGATGCCGTGGTGTCGCTCGAGCAGGCCGGGCATCGCGGGCCGATCGAGGTGTTCTCCCGGCATGGCCTGCTGCCGCACGTGCGCCGTCAACCGCCGGCCTGGGTGGATTTTCTGGCAGCAGATCACAGCATCCGTACGCCCCGCCAGTTGTTGCGCGAATTGCGCCGACATTGTCGCGACGCAATCGCCCAAGGCATCGACTGGCAGGCGCCGCTGGATACGGTTCGCGCGCATATCGCGCGGTTGTGGAGTCAGGCGACTGACGTGCAGCGTCGACAATTCGTACGGCATGTACGGCCATGGTGGGAGAGTCATCACCATCGTTCGCCGCCACTGAGTGCCGAGTTGATCGAACGGCTGCACCAGGAAGGGCGCTTGCGCATTCATGCAGCGTCTTTCAAGGGCATTGAGCCCGGCGCGGGCGATGCTGTGACCATTCGCATCCGTCCGCGGGGTGAGACTGAAACATCTACAGTGAGCGGTGCGGCGCTGATCAACTCCAGCGGTATCGAATACGACTGGCGGCGAGTCGCACGACCGTTGCCGCAGCAATTGCTGGCGCGGGGACTGGTGCAGCCGGGGCCGCTGGCGCTGGGGATCACAGCAAAGGACGGCGCAGTGGTGGATGCCGAAGGGCAGGTGAGCGCTCGGTTGTTCGCCATGGGCCCGCCGTTGCGCGGGATGTGGTGGGAGAGTACGGCGGTGGCGGACGTCGCTGCGCAGGCCAAAGCGTTGGCTCGGCGGTTGGTGGATAGCCCGAAAGATTGATGTGTTTTTTCGGGCTTCTTCGCGAGCAGGCTCGCTCCCACAGGGGGAATTTAGGTTGTGACTACAATTTGCGCCACACCATAAATCCTGTGGGAGCGAGCTTGCTCGCGAAAGCGTCATCTGATTCAACGTCTCTGTGAATGAAAGACCGCTATCGCTGGCAAGCCAGCTCCCACATTGGGTTTTGTGACGGCTTGAGACTATGCGACGACCTGGTAGCAAGGCACATACGCCGCGCCGCCCGGCAACTTCATCCGGTGCTGGGCGACGAAGGCTTTGAGCAGCGCATCAAGCGGCTGCATGATCGCCGCATCACCGCGGATCTGATATGGCCCGTGTTCTTCGATCAGGCGAATGCCCTTGTCCTTGACGTTACCAGCGACAATTCCGGAAAACGCCCGACGCAGGTTGGCGGCCAATTCGTGGGCCGGCTGGTCGCGATGCAGTTTCAGGTTGGCCATGTTTTCGTGGGTCGGATCGAACGGGCGCTGGAAGCCCTCGTCGATCTTCAGCAGCCAGTTGAAGTGGAACGCGTCGTTACGCTCGCGGCGGAACTGCTTCACCGCTTTCAAGCCTTGAGTCATCTGCCGCGCCACTTCGGCCGGGTCGTCGATGATGATCTCGTAATGCTGCTTCGCCGCTTCGCCAAGGGTTGCAATGACGAACGCATCCAGCTGTTCGAGATACGGCGCAGCGTTCTTCGGCCCGGTGAGGATCACCGGGAACGGCAGACCTTCATTGCCCGGGTGCATCAGGATGCCGAGCAGATACAGGAACTCTTCGGCCGTACCGGCGCCGCCCGGGAAAATGATGATGCCGTGGCCGACACGGACGAAGGCTTCCAGACGCTTTTCGATGTCCGGCAGGATCACCAGCTCATTGACGATCGGGTTAGGCGCTTCGGCGGCGATGATGCCTGGCTCGGTCAGGCCGAGGTAGCGACCGCCGTGAATGCGCTGCTTGGCATGGGCGATGGTTGCGCCCTTCATTGGGCCTTTCATCACGCCCGGACCGCAACCGGTGCAGATGTCGAGGCTGCGCAAGCCCAGTTCATGGCCGACTTTCTTGGTGTATTTGTATTCTTCGGTGTTGATCGAGTGGCCGCCCCAGCACACCACGATCTTCGGTTCGACGCCCGGGCGCAGGGTGCGCGCGTTGCGCAGCAGGTGGAACACGTAGTCGCTGATGCCTTGGGAATTGCTCAGGTCGATGCGCTGGCTGTCGAGTTCGTTCTCGGTGTAGACAATGTCGCGCAGGGCGCTGAAGAGCATTTCGCGGGTGCTGGCGATCATCTCGCCGTCGACGAACGCGTCGGCCGGAGCGTTCAGCAGCTCCAGGCGCACACCGCGATCCTGTTGGTGAATGCGGATTTCGAAGTCCTTGTAGGCTTCGAGGATGGTCTTGGCATTGTCGACATGCGCGCCAGTGTTGAGGATGGCCAGGGCGCACTGGCGGAAGAGGGTATAGGTGCTGCCGGATCCGGCTTCGCTCAGTTGCTGAACTTCACGTTGAGAAAGGGTTTCCAGGCTGCCTTTCGGGCTGACCGAGGCATTGATTACGTGTCGTTGGGTCATGCAGTGATCCTTAAAACGATGTCATCCACAACGCAGCGGATGGCATCCGAATAGTGTGTATCCATGAATGAAGATGGCACGATCTGCGTTATACCGCCATGTCCCGTTGGACTTTGAAAAGATGAAAAGGAGCCCCAGCATAGCTAAAACCCGGTGCGATGCGATAATGCGCTGGCGAGTTTTTTCCGTTGCGCGTTTTGCCACTCAGGGAAGTCATTTTCGATGTTCGAGATTCAGCCGATGGACCCCGCTACCTTTCGTCAGCAGACCCGCCGCAGCACGATCATCATCGCCGTGCTGTTTCTGCTGTTGGCCATGCTGTTTTCGTCTGTTGCGGTAGCAGTGTTCGGTGAGCCGGACGGCGATAATCTGCGCTTCAATGTTGGCGGCGTATTCGTGGCATTCCTGCTGACGGCGGCGCTGTTGCGCGGGCGGTTCTGGCACCAGACTTGGATGGCCCCGGCGGTGTACAGCTGGCGCCTCAAGCGCAATCTGATGAGCATCACCAATGTCATGCATCAGGTGACAGCGGCGGTGCAGAACAACGATCCGACGGCGATGAAGGTGTTGCGTTTCTATCACCTCGGATTGCTGCAAATGCATGAGCTGGACGGCAACTCCAGCGAACATGGACAACTGCGTGACGAAGTCGAACAGCACAAGACGCGGATGCAGGCGCAGGGCCTCGATCCTGACCAGCCACGCTTCGATCCGCAGTGGCTGGAGACGTTGAAGCCAGCCGCGCGTTAAAACGGAATGCGTCGGGCGCGGCGCAGTTTCCACGAGCGCAGCAGTCGTGCGTACACCAGCAGGTTGACCGCCAGCACCACGCTGCCGAGTGCCAGTTGTATCTGCGGGGTCAGACCCGCCGGGTAAATGATCGGCCAGATGTAATGCTCGATGAAGCCACCGGCGTATTCGGTCTGCCCGGCCGCGTGGCGCATCAGGTTTTCCCAGTAGGTCAGCGGACAGGTCAGGTGCAACACCTCGACCGCCACTCCCCATGCGGCCGCTGGCAAATGCAGCCATAGCAGCCGTGGCCAGCGCAGCACCAACAGCCCGCCGAACAGCACGAACAAGATGAAACACAAGTGAAACAGCACCAGCCCGTCGGCGGCGATTCGGTACAGCATGGCGTCTTCCTGACGTTAAAGATGGATGGCGCTATGGTACGCCGCGCGGGACAACATTCGGTGGTGAATTTGGGCGAAGAAATGTGTTCTACCCTTAACAATGATCAACTGTTGTGAGGGCAGTGGATATGGCAAACGAGCAAACGCGTCCGGAAGAAGATGAGCCAACAGAGGAAGAGATCGAGCGACAAAAGAGACAGGAAAAAACCTGGAAGCGCGATGACAGCCGCGAGCTGTCGGACCGCGATCAGGAGCGTCCTTTGAAACCTTGAACAACGCATGTGAAGAGCCCCGCAGTCAGCGGGGCTCTTCGCGTTTCAGAGGTCTTCCAGCTGCGTGAAGTCCGGGTATGTCGCGCGATACCCCAACGTTCGATCGATCCACGCATTGAGCTCATTGACCATCACCGGCGGATGGCCGGGATAACCCTCAAGGGTGCTGCGCAGGGTGCGTTCGATGTCGGGCACGCTGTGCAGGTTTCGGGTCTTGATGTAATGGCCGATAAAACAGTCGAGTTCCAGGCGTTCTGTCTTGGACAGATGGACACACTTCAGGCCGCTGACCTGTTTGATTGCAAAATCGTCGCTCACTTATTTCTCTGCAAGGCTTGAAAGTTGTTGATGGATTCCTGATTTCTTTGACTCTTTGGTCAACTGGTATACCAATCGGAAAGGCGGCGCGCATGCTATCCGCAGTACGGAAAAATGTATGTATGACTGTCGAAATGTCTGACAGGCGGTTGATTCGCTCAAACGGCTGTTTCATGAGGGTTGTATCGCGGTTGAAACACTTTCTGTAACGCGGGGGACTCAGCGGAGCCGTTGGTTGATTAACGCAAGGATGCACGGATCATTTAGTCGACTCGCTCTATCAACTGCGCACCCTGATTACGCGTATTACCGACCGCTTTGCCGACCTTGTACCACTCGAAGGCCTCGCTGGGCTCGCCCTC
The DNA here is from genome assembly GCF_004307535.1 of Pseudomonas sp. Sample_9. Lineage (NCBI taxonomy): Bacteria > Pseudomonadati > Pseudomonadota > Gammaproteobacteria > Pseudomonadales > Pseudomonadaceae > Pseudomonas > Pseudomonas sp. Sample_9. The sequence goes on along the minus strand of NZ_RAZO01000356.1, from coordinate 4,555 downwards.
AAACAGCAACATCTGCTCGGCGCGGTCCACTGGCGTAGCCGGATCAAGCCATTCCCGAGCTCGCGCCGAATCGAAAACCACGGGGCGGCGATCATGAATATCGAGCATGCCGCCCAGGCTGTCGGCGGTGATGATGACGAATCCATCGTCATCCCTCGGCGCAGCCCCCGGTGCCGGAAATTGGCCGATGCCCGCGCAGAAAACCGGGGTGTGGTCCGCGCGACGAATCAACCACGGCTGTCGGGATTTTTCCCCGCTATCAACCCACTCGAACCAGTTGTCCACCGGCACGATCAACCGCTGCCGCCAGATCGCTCGGAAGAACGCGCCGTGGGCGACTTTTTCCACCCGAGCGTTGATGGGCGGGGCACGATCCCTGGCCCAGTGCGGGCGCCAGCCCCAGCGCAAATTGTCAGCATGGATGGCCCGTTCGTGTTGATGCACAACCGTCAGCGCCGTGGTGGGCGCCGCGTTGTAGCGATCCAGCGGCGCATCGCCAACGTGATTGATCAAAGCATCGGGGATGCTCAACACCGCAACGAAATCGTGAATCCCGCGGTACTGCGTGAGTCTTCCGCACATGACTGAAATCTCCTCGAGAAATCTCAGTCTAGTTGCGCCTGCGTGGATGGTTCCACCGTGCGGTAATACCGTGCTTACGTTATGCAAAATTAGAATTTAAAAACTGAAATCAAGAGCGTTATGGTCTATGTAAATCCCATCTGCAGGACTCGCCATGAAGTTGTCTTGTTTCCTCCGCCGCGCGCTGACCGTTGCCTTGTTGACCTCACCACTTGCTTACGCCTCGGAGCCTCTGGTCCTGCATGTCGGCGATCAGAACTACTACAATATCCGCGCTTCGATTGAGGCCTCGGGAGTGTTGAAAGACGCACCTTATACAGTCGACTGGAAACACTTCCAGGCTGCCGCGCCGCTCGCCGAGGCGTTGCAGAGCGGCTCGCTGGACCTCGGGTTTCTCGGCGATTCGGGTTTTCTGTTTCTCGTTGCTAAACAGGCACCAGTGAAACTGATCGGCGTAACGCGGCAGAATCCCGACACCATTGCCTTGCTGGTGCCCAAGGACTCGCCGGTGAAAACCATTGCCGATCTAAAGGGCAAAAAGGTCGCCTACTGGCCGGGAGCCTGGAGTCAGCAACTGACTTTGCGCGCGCTGGAGCAGGGCGGGTTACCGGAAAACTACGTCGACTTCGTCAAGCTGATGCCGATCGACGCGGCCGCCGCGCTGCCACAGGGCAGCATTGACGCCTTTCCGGTGTGGGAGCCGTATATCTCGCAACAGATTGTGTTCTCCGGTGCGCGACCGATTCTGACGGCGAAAAACCTGATGCCAGGGCTGAGCGCCATCGCTGCGTCGACTCCTTCCATCGACAGCAAGCGTGCGGCGATTGCCGATTTTCTCGGACGATTGAAACAGGCGCGCGCCTGGGTTGATAACCACACCGACGAGTACGCTGACCTCTGGGCGAAAAAGGCCAACCTCGATCAACAGGTCTCACGACATTGGTTACGCCAGGCGCACATGAGCGTCGGGCCGGTGGATCAACAGGCGGCTGCGGATCTGCAGAGCACGGCGGACTTCCTGTTCAAAGTCAAGGCACTGCCGGCACCGCTGGCCACGGCGGGCATCATCGACACTTCATTTCAACAAGCCTTGACGCACTGAAAACCAGCACCGGAACCAAACCCTGTGTACCGTATCCAACCTGCGCTCGCAGATAGCTGCGCAGGGATGGACAAAGGGCGAGGGAGTTTTGCCATTCGATCACACGACGGCCGCGGCCTCAGGGCAAGACATGATTTCCGGATGCAAACTTCTTTGTGCTGCGCTCATCGCGTTGGGTCTGGCCGGCTGCATCGCCGCGCCGATCGAAATGACCGCGCAAACCGAGAGCCGTCTGCGAGCCCAGGCGCCCGTGCGTTTCCTGCTGACGTTCGATGATGGTCCAAGCGCTTCAGGATTCTGGAATCCCACCGCCACTGTTCTCGACAGCCTCAAAAGCAATCCGGTGCAACCAGACATCAAAGCCGTGTTTTTTGTGCAGACCCGAGCACCCAGGGCAGGCGACAGCGAGATCGGCCGCAGCCTGATGCATCGCGAACAGGCCGAGGGACATATTCTCGCTTTTCACACCGCGACCCACTGGCACACCAACCATCGCTCACTCGACCCGCAGGAACTGGAGCAGTCGCTGACCGATGGCAGTGCTGACATCGCCGCGATCACCGGGGCGCCGCCCAAGCTGTTGCGCCCGCCGTTCTGGAACTATGACAAACGCACATTTGCGGCCTACCGGAAACATGGCTTGCACGTCTTGCTCACGGATTTGAGTGCCAATGACGGCAAGATCTGGGGCTTTAGCGCCAGCCCGCGGCGCCGCGCAAACATGCTGCGGCAGTTATCGGAAGTGCGCGAACGTATCGCCCTTGGTCAATTGCCCACGGTAGACGGCGTGATTCCGCTGGTCGTGACGTTCCATGATCTCAATCGTTACACGGCGCGCCACACCCGGGAATATCTGCAGATTCTGCTCGATAGCGCGGCGGCGACCGGGGTCAGACTGGCGGACAAGCCGTTCTACGACGATCAGGCCGCGCTGGAAAAAGCCGCGCTGGCGCGTACTGTTCAGCAAAGCGCTGAACCGGTGAATCTGCCCGGAATGTGGAACTGGATCTGGGATCACGACGCGCATTGAGTGGCGTGAGTACTTTGTGATCGACTTGGCATTTGCGGGCCGGGCAATAAGCACTTCCTGCATCTATGCTCGATGGATCGATTCTCCGCCTGCGAGGCGCCCGTCCATGCTTGCCATTGCCGATATTTGCCGCATCGTCGAGTCAGGCTTTCCCACGTACAAATGTGATTGCGCGCCAACGGAGCAGGGGTTGTTGCGCATCAAGGTGTATGAGCCGGGCAGCGGGCGTGTAGAACTGTTGCTGGATGGCGTATCTCCCGAGCATCTGGTCACGATTCGCGATATTTCCAACTTCATCGGTGAGTTGCGCACGGAAATCAACGCGGGGCGCCGAGCTTTCGCCGGTTGATCGCTATAAACGCCGTTGAAAGGCCCGCACGATGCGCCGTGTCGCGTCGTTGGTCTCAAGATTGTGCACGGCATCGAGCGGAAACCAGATGCAGTCGACGATTTCGTTCTGTGGGCGGACATCGTCAATGTTGACCACCGAAGCCTCATAGACGTGATGCCGCGTACTCCCCGACTGCAGATCCATCAAGTACAGCACTTCGTCAGCATTCAACCCGGTTTCTTCCTGCAATTCGCGCACGGCCGCCGCCGCACGGGTTTCCCCGGGCTCGACCTTGCCGCCGGGCAATGACCAGTGATGGCGGGGTTTGCGAACCAGGAGGATGTGCCGATCCTGCTCGCAAATGACGGTGGCGCGTACTTTCATGAATGCCCTGCTGGTGCGTGTCATAAAACTGTAATCAAACTGCAATATTCGAGCCGCATGCGGGTTTAAAGGTTCCCTTTGAATTGGGAGCCATTTCGACACGGAAAAGTGCCAGCCTATTGACGGGACGGCGCGCGATATCCGGTTTACAGCGCAGCGGGGAGCGGGTGTAAGGTGAGCACTTACACCGAAAATACCCGTTGGCAAAAAGGAGGTGCTCATGAGCATTCCAATGCTGAACAAGCTGCACATGAACGGTTACGACGTGCTCAGCGTGAACAACGGCCCATGGCGGGTCTGCACTGAAGGTGATCGACTGGCGTCATTTACCACCAGGGAAGAGGCGATGGCCTATGCGGCAGCGCTTCCCGGTTACAGGCAACGTCCCAGGCAGGTGCAAAGGCAAAATGTCAGTTGACGCGTCGTAACGAAAAAGCCCCGGGTGCGTCCCGGGGCTTGCTGTTTGAACTAAGTCTCAGTGAACCTTGATTCGGCTGATGGTCCGGGCTTTTACCTCCTTGGCATAGATCTGCAATCTCTCCTCGTCGCTTTGCAGGATTTCGCAAGAACGCAACACAGTCTGGGCGTCTGCCTCGTTACCGGATTTGCGCAGCTGTTCGGCGATGCGCTTGAGGTCGACTGCCGACCACCTCAGGTCCGACGCCACGCTTTGCAGATCCCGTTGAAGTTCGTGTTCATATTCATTGAGCCGCATGATCACCTCCAGAACATTCTCGGTAGAAAAGAGTAGTCGCATTTTTGCAGATGCAGCCAGGTCATCTGACGCCCGGCTGAACGGATGTGAAAAATTGTCCAATCTTCGGTAACGGCGGGGTGCCACGATGGATGTGCACACGGTTAAACGGTACATTCACGTTTTTTCGAAACAGGTAAACAGCATGCGCGTATGGATCGGCACTTTGAGCCTGGCTCTGTTGACGGGTTGCTCGTTACCGGCGTCGTTGGTGCCAGGTGAGCCAAACCTCAGCAAGACCAGTGAAAAGCCTCCCAGGGAATATGCTGCGTGTTTGTTACCGTTGTGGCAGAAGGACGTCGCGAAGACTTCTCAGGCGTCGATTTCCAACGGCTACCGGATTACCGCGCCGAGCATCATCACGGCGGATGA
>NZ_RAZO01000123.1:5701-14017 GCF_004307535.1 Pseudomonas sp. Sample_9 | reverse complement strand
GAAAAGATCGCAGCCTTCGGCAGCTCCTACAGGGATCGCATTCCAACTGTAGGACTGCCGCACGCTGCGATCTTTTTACTCGTCGTTGCTACCGCGAAATTTGAACAGATCGCGCCGCTGCTTCTTGCTCGGCTTGCCATCGGTGCTCACGCCCAACGACCCCGCCTTGCGCATTGCCGCAGCCGCTTCACGCTTGGCGATACTCGCTTCGGTCTCCGCATACAAGGTCTGCGCCTCGGGCGCGCCACGACGCACGATCGACAAAGCTTCCACCCTCACCGTACGCACTTCGAAGCCGGTGCGAATCTCGAACTCATCGCCAATGCGCGGCTCCTTGCCCGGTTTGCAGCGTTCGCCGCGACAGTGCACCTTGCCACTTTCAATCGCCGCTTTGGCCAAGGCCCGGGTCTTATAGAAACGCGCCGCCCATAACCACTTATCGAGACGGACCTTGTCGTCCTCCTCCTGCTTCTGTCCCATATGAATTCCTCGCTCAGCCAGTAGTCGGAACTGTACTACCGTTTCTGTCGGGCGCAAGAACTCGGCCCACCAGATAGACTGTGATCTTCGCCGCCTGACCGGCCTGGAGTGACCGAGTGACAAAATTTCCGACTTCATTGACCTCACCCAAGGGCGGTTGCCAGGGCTGTCAGCAGAGCGAGCCGCTGGACTTCGATTTTGCCTTCGCCTATCAGCCAATTGTCGACCTGCGCGACCAATCGGTATTCGCCCACGAAGCGCTGGTGCGCGGCGTGGCCGGTGAGGGTGCGCTGTCCGTGTTAAATCAGGTTACAGAAGACAACCGCTACCGCTTCGACCAGCTCTGCCGGACTCGGGCCATCGAAGGTGCGGCCAGTCTTAATATGCAGACACACTTGTCGATCAACTTTTTGCCCAACGCCGTCTACCGTCCAGAGCTATGCATCCGCAGCACACTGGAGGCCGCACGAAAACACAACTTTCCGATCGACCGACTGATTTTCGAAACCCTGGAAATCGAGCACGTAGATAATTATCGCCATTTGACCAATATTCTGCGTGAATACCGCGAATTCGGCTTCAAGACCGCCATCGACGATTTCGGTGCCGGCTATTCGGGGCTCAATCTGCTGGCTGATTTCCAACCGGACCTGATCAAACTCGACATGGCGCTGATCCGCGATGTTGACCAGGACCGTGTCCGTCAGGTGATCGTGCGGGGGATTGTCACAATGTGTGCGGAGTTGGACGTTACAGTCATTGCCGAAGGCATAGAAAGCGCCGGGGAACGGGATTTCCTCGCGGACTGTGGAATATTTCTGATGCAGGGCTACTGGTTCGCCAGACCTGCATTCAAAGCGTTGGCCCAGGTGCCGGACGAGGCCTGGAAGCGTTAACCCTTGGTTTTTTTCCTTGAAGACATTTGATCATTTGACCGTTGTCGGTCTGCGCGAGTGGGTGGCGCTCCCGGGCCTGGGAGTCGCGGGCCTGCGCGCCAAAATCGACACCGGCGCCAGCACCTCCAGTTTGCACGCCACAGATATCGAACCGTTCGAACGCGACGGCGAGAAATGGGTGCGCTTTACTGCGCATCTCGGCACGGTGGTGCAGTTGCGTCACCGGCGCTGCGAAGCCCCGCTGGTCACACGCAAAACCATCAAAAGCTCCAACGGCCATGCGCAGGTGCGCTACGTGATCAGCACCACGCTGGCCCTGGGTGATCGGGTCTGGCCGGTGGAGTTCACCCTGGCCTGCCGCAAGTCCATGCGCTATCGCCTGTTGCTCGGTTCCAAAGCCCTGATCGATGGCCAGTTGGTGGTCAATCCGGGCATCAAGTATGTACAAGACAAGCCGGTGTTCCCGGTATCTACCTCCTCCACAGGTGTTGCATGAAGATCGCTGTGCTGTCGCGTAATCCGCGTCTGTATTCCACCCGCCGTCTGGTCGAAGCCGGAATCGAGCGCGGGCATGAAATGGTGGTGATCGACACCTTGCGCGCCTACATGAACATTGCCAGCCACAAGCCGCAGATCCATTACCGCGGCAAACCGCTGGAAGGTTTCGACGCGGTGATCCCGCGGATCGGCGCGTCGGTGACGTTCTACGGCTGCGCGGTGTTGCGTCAGTTCGAAATGATGGGCGTGTTCCCGCTCAACGAGTCGGTGGCCATTGCCCGCTCGCGGGACAAATTGCGTTCACTGCAGCTGCTGTCGCGGCGCGGCATCGGTTTGCCGGTCACCGGTTTTGCCCACTCGCCGGACGACATTCCCGACCTGATCGCCATGGTCAACGGCGCACCGCTGGTGATCAAAGTGCTCGAAGGCACCCAGGGCATTGGCGTGGTGCTGTGCGAAACAGCCACGGCGGCAGAGTCGGTGATCGAGGCGTTCATGGGCCTGAAGCAGAACATCATGGTTCAGGAATACATCAAGGAAGCCGGCGGCGCCGACATCCGCTGCTTCGTGGTCGGCGACAAGGTGATCGCGGCAATGAAGCGCCAGGCCAAACCGGGAGAATTTCGTTCCAACCTGCATCGCGGCGGCAGCGCCAGCCTGATCAAGATCACCCCGGAAGAACGCATGACCGCGTTACGCGCTGCCAAGGTCATGGGGCTGGCAGTGGCGGGTGTGGATATCCTGCGTTCCAATCACGGGCCGCTGGTGATGGAAGTGAACTCGTCGCCGGGACTGGAAGGCATCGAGACCACTACGGGCAAGAATGTCGCCGGGATCATCATCGAGCACCTGGAAAAGAATGGCGGGCCGAATATGACCCGCACCAAGGGCAAGGGCTAGAGAAGCAGCTGCTAGCGGCAAGCTTCAAGCGGCAAGTGAAAAGCGCTCTTGCTTGTAGCTTGTAGCTTGTAGCTTGCAGCTTGCAGCTTGCAGCTGCTTCTAAACCGCATCTCGGGGCAACATCAACCCCAGCGGCAATCTCACGCGGGCCTCAAGTCCACCCCCGGACCGGTTGCGCAATTCGACATTGCCGCCATGCATCGCCGCAATCCTTTTCACGATCGCCAGTCCCAACCCGGTGCCTTTGCCACCGCGAGCCCGATCACCTCGGGTGAACGGGTTGAAGATTGCCTCAAGCTCGGACGGATCAATCCCCGCGCCACGGTCCATCACGCTCAGGACCACATACGGCGCGCTGGTATCTCCGGACACATAAGCCGCGACCTCAACACCGGTGCCGGCATGGTTCAAGGCGTTGCCGATCAGGTTGTTGAGCAGGCGTTTCATCGACACTCGACGCAGCGGAAACGGCTGGATCGGTTCCAGGCGCAGGCGCACTTTCTCTTCGTTCTGGTTGTACGGCGCGGCGACTTCGCGCACCAGATCGCTGAGGTCGACTTCTTCCACCGACTCGTCGCGACCGTCACGGATGAACGCGAGGAACTGGTCGAGAATCGCGTCCATGTCCTCGATGTCGCGGACCATGTCGTCGGTAAGGTCGGTGTGATCGCCCATCAGTTCCAGCGACAGGCGCAAGCGCGTCAGCGGTGTGCGCAAGTCGTGGGAAACCCCGGCCAGCATCAGCTCGCGCTCGCGTCCGGCCTGTTCAACGTCCTCGGCCATCTGGTTGAAGGCGCGATAAACCTCGGTCATTTCGCTCGGCGTATCACTGATCGGCAGACGTACGCTGCGGCCCTGGCCAAGTTGCCGCGCGGCATAGACCAGGCGCTTCAACGGCTGGTTGAGCTGGCTGACGAAAATCCATGCCGACGCCGTCGACAACAGGCCGATGGCGAGGAACCAGCCGAGCACGTTCCAGATCTTCTGCCCGCGCAACGGATGTGGATACAACGGCACTTTGAGCCAGCCATCGCCCAGGCTCGGCGCCCTCACCCACAGTGCCGGCGGCGAGTGCATGCGCAAGCGCACCTCGGTGTCGGCACCCAGTTCCGCCTGCATCTGACGCTGATAGATTTCGCTGTACGGCCAGTGCTGCTCGCCTTCCGGCACACCGGCGCCGACCACACGGATCAGGGTCGCGGCATCGGCAATTTTTGCGCGGTTTTCTTCATCGGCGGCCCAATAGGCGCGCAACGTCAGAGCGACACCATGGCTGTATTGGCGGTCCACCAGCACGTCCTCGTTCATCAACAGATAAACCAGGGTCAGCGCCTTGGAAAACAGCACGACGATCAGCACCAGCCAGAGGGTGCGGGAGAAAAAACTTTGGGGGAACCAGACGGGGGTTTTCATCTTTAACCGCTACACACTTGCAGGAGCGAGCAATGCTCGCATATTGCGGATTGCGAGTCTGTGGCAATGGCCGTGCGACCAGAGCCTTGCAGACCCGCTCCTACAAATCACCGATCACTTGGTGGCGGTGCCATCCGGTACGAACACGTAACCTACGCCCCAGACGGTCTGGATGTAGCGCGGTTTCGACGGATCGGGTTCGATCATCCGGCGCAGACGCGAGATCTGCACGTCGATGGAGCGCTCCAGCGCATCCCATTCGCGACCACGGGCCAGGTTCATCAGTTTGTCGCGGGTCAGTGGCTGACGCGCGTTCATCACCAACGCCTTGAGTACCGCGAACTCACCGGTGGTGAGCATGTGCACTTCGTCGCCGCGCTTGAGCTCGCGGGTCGCCAGCGACAACACGTAATCTCCGAACGTGACGTTTTCGTCTTCGCTGCCCGGTGCGCCCGGTACCGGTGCGGCCTGACGGCGCAATACCGCTTTGACCCGCGCCATCAGCTCGTCCGGGTTGAACGGCTTGGCCAGGTAATCGTCGGCGCCCAGTTCAAGGCCCTTGATACGGCTCAGCTCATCGCCCTTGGCGGTGAGCATGATGATCGGAATCTGGTTGTTCGCGCCACGCAGGCGGCGGCAAGCGGTCAGGCCGTCTTCGCCCGGCAGCATCAGGTCGAGGACGACCAGATTGAACACTTCACGCGCCAGCAGACGGTCCATCTGCTCGGTGTTCGGAACGGTACGGGCACGGTAGCCCTTGCTGACGAAGAAACGCTCCAGCAGGCTGCTCAGCCCCGGATCGTCATCAACGATTAGAATTTTTTCGCCTTCAGCCGTTTGTGCAGTGCTGCTCATTGGATGCTCCTTTTAGCTCGGCGCGCATTATGGCGTAGCTGCCGTTATACGCACCGTGTGCATTGTTAGCAGATTTTTCCTTCACTGCCAGAAAACCGGGGTTTATGCCTACAGGCTGCGACGCCCCCGAATGACAGAACGCTGGTTATAATGCGCGGCGTTTTGCGCCAGGCAACGTCTGAATCGTTACCGTAAGTGGCCGGTATTTTTTCCGGCCCTGTGCAGCAACTGTTCGATTTCACGGGTCAATGGGCAGCCTCTTGATCCAGGCAGCGGCAATTTTCCAGCCGCTCAATCAGCCTCCAGGCCTTTATCTGCGCGCCTGTGAGCCTGCTTTCAAACTATGTCAGGTGGTTTTATGGACAGCATCAACAGCCGCATTGCCGAGGAACTCGGCGTACGCCCACAACAGGTCGAAGCGGCCGTCGCGCTACTCGATGAAGGTTCTACCGTTCCCTTCATCGCCCGTTACCGGAAAGAAGTCACCGGCAGCCTCGACGACACCCAGTTGCGTCATCTGGAAGAGCGCCTGCGCTACCTGCGAGAACTCGACGAACGGCGCATCAGCATCCTCGCCAGCATCGAGGAGCAAGGCAAACTCACCCCTGCCCTCGAGCGCGACATCAAGCTCGCCGACACCAAAACCCGTCTCGAAGACTTGTACCTGCCGTACAAGCAGAAGCGCCGCACCAAGGGCCAGATCGCCCTCGAAGCCGGCCTCGGCGAACTGGCCGACGGCTTGTTCAACGACCCGAACCTGTCGCCGGAGACCGAAGCCGCGCGCTTCGTCGACGCCGAAAAAGGCGTGGCCGATGTGAAGGCTGCGCTGGAAGGCGCCAAGTACATCCTCATGGAGCGCTTCGCCGAAGACGCCAGCCTGCTGGAAAAGCTGCGTAATTTCCTCAAACAGGAAGCGATCCTCAGTGCCCGCGTCATCGCTGGCAAGGAAGAGGAAGGCGCCAAGTTCCGCGATTACTTCGAACACGATGAGCCGCTGAAAAGCATGCCGTCGCACCGCGCCCTCGCCATTTTCCGTGGCCGCAACGAAGGCATTCTCAGCTCCGCGCTGAAAGTCGGCGATGAGCTGCCCGGCACCATGCACCCGTGCGAAGGCATGATCGCTCAGCAGTTCGGCATCCAGAACCAGAACCGCCCGGCGGACAAATGGCTCGGTGAAGTGGTGCGCTGGACCTGGAAGGTCAAGCTCTACACCCACCTGGAAACCGACCTGCTCGGCGAGTTGCGCGATGGCGCCGAAACCGAAGCAATCAACGTGTTCGCGCACAACCTGCACGACCTGCTGCTGGCCGCTCCGGCCGGCCCGCGCGCGACCCTGGGCCTCGACCCGGGCCTGCGTACCGGCTGCAAGGTGGCCGTGGTCGACTCCACCGGCAAGCTGCTCGACCACGCCACGGTTTACCCGCACGTGCCGCACAACAAATGGGATCAGACCATCGCCATCTTGGCCGCCCTGTGTGCCAAGCACTCGGTGGATCTGATCGCCATCGGCAACGGCACTGCCAGCCGCGAGACCGACAAGCTGGCGATCGAGCTGATCAAAAAATACCCAGCGATGAAGATGACCAAGGTCATGGTTTCCGAAGCCGGCGCCTCGGTGTACTCGGCGTCGGAACTGGCGGCCAAGGAATTCCCGGATCTCGACGTGTCGATCCGTGGCGCCGTGTCGATCGCCCGTCGTCTGCAGGATCCGCTGGCCGAACTGGTGAAGATCGATCCGAAATCCATCGGTGTCGGCCAGTACCAGCACGACGTCTCGCAGCTGAAACTGGCGCGCGGTCTGGACGCCGTGGTCGAGGACTGCGTGAACGCCGTGGGCGTGGATGTGAACACTGCCTCCGTGGCCTTGCTGGCGCGAATCTCCGGCCTCAACGCAACGCTGGCGCAGAACATCGTTGCTCACCGTGACGAACACGGTGCGTTCAAGACTCGTGCGGCGTTGAAGAAAGTTGCGCGTCTGGGCGAGAAAACCTTCGAACAGGCCGCCGGTTTCTTGCGCGTGATGAACGGCGACAACCCGCTGGATTCCTCGGCGGTTCACCCGGAAGCCTATCCGCTGGTGCAGCGCATTGCCGCTGAAACCGACCGCGACATCCGCTCGCTGATCGGCGATGCCGCGTTCCTCAAGCGTCTGGACCCGAAGAAATTCACCGACGAAACCTTCGGTCTGCCGACCGTCACCGACATCCTTCAAGAACTGGAAAAACCCGGTCGCGATCCACGTCCGGAGTTCAAGACTGCCGAATTCCAGGAAGGCGTCGAGGACCTCAAGGACCTGCAACTGGGGATGATCCTTGAAGGCGTCGTCACCAACGTTACGGCGTTCGGTGCGTTCGTCGACATCGGCGTGCATCAGGACGGTCTGGTGCACATTTCGGCGCTGTCGGAGAAGTTCATCAAGGACCCACGCGAAGCGGTCAAGGCCGGTGACGTGGTGAAAGTGAAGGTCATGGAAGTCGACATTCCGCGCAAACGCGTCGGCCTGTCGATGCGCATGAGCGACACTCCCGGCGAGAAAATCGACGGTGCCCGTGGCTCGCGTCCGGGCTCGGCACCGCGCCAGTCTTCGGGCAACGCGCCGCGCAAGGAAACCGTTACCGCCGCGCCGGTGAACAACGCGATGGCCTCGCTGTTCGCCAACGCCAAACAGTTGAAGAAACGCTGATGGACATGCCGGCCGGGCTCGTCGAGAGCGCGTTTTTCAAGCTGTTGGGCTGCCGCCTGCACAGCCTCGAAACCGGGGTGGCGCAAGTCGCCCTGGCGCTTGAGCCCGAGCTGCGCAACCGCGGCGGCAAACTGCACGGCGGTGCGCTGTTCAGTCTGGTCGATATTGCCATGGGCCTGGCTTGTTCCAGCAGCCATGGCTTCGATCAGCAGAGTGCGACCATCGAATGCAAGATCAACTACATCCGCGCCGTTTCCGACGGCGAGGTGCTGTGCACGGCGCGGGTGATCCACCCGGGCCGGCGCACGCTGGTGGTCGAAGCCGAGGTGATGCAGGGCGACAAACTGGTCGCAAAAGCGCAAGGCACCTTCGCTGTCCTGTAGATGTTGCTCATCATTTTGAGTTAATTTCGGCTCAATGAATCCTGTGGGATCTACCGAAGGCTGCGATCTTTTGATTTTGTTTTTCAACGGCAAGATCAAAAGATCGCGGCCTTCGGCAGCTCCTGCAGGTCATGTGTGCGGCTGACAGGCTAGAAAACCAGGCGATAACGCCAGTTTCAACTTCACCCTTGTAGACCGTCCTGCCCAC
>NZ_RAZO01000123.1:0-5601 GCF_004307535.1 Pseudomonas sp. Sample_9 | reverse complement strand
AAAACCAGGCGATAACGCCAGTTTCAACTTCACCCTTGTAGACCGTCCTGCCCACCCCCATATTGGGGCGACTGACGCGTGAAGGAATCCAAATTGAGCGAACTTCTCAACCGCCGCCTGGCTCTGCTCGGCGAGCGCGCTAACCTCTCTCTGCTCAAGCAGTGCCTGCACGGTATCGAACGTGAATGCCTGCGCGTGACCAGTGAAGGTCGCCTGGCGCAAACGCCGCACCCCGAAGCCCTGGGTTCCGCGCTGACCAACGAACAGATCACCACCGACTACTCCGAGTCGCTGCTGGAATTCATCACGCCTGCCCTGCCGGATCCTGCCGACACGCTGGCGAGCCTGGACAAGATTCATCGTTTTGCCTACAGCAAACTCGGCAACGAGTATCTGTGGAGTCCATCGATGCCGTGCCCGTTGCCGGCCGAGGAAGACATCCCGATCGCTTATTACGGCACCTCCAACATCGGTCAGCTCAAGTACGTCTATCGCAAGGGGCTGGCCCTGCGTTACGGCAAGACCATGCAGTGCATTGCCGGGATTCACTACAACTTTTCCCTGCCGGAACAGCTCTGGCCATTGCTGCGCGAAGCCGAAGGTTTCGTCGGCACCGATCGCGATTTCCAGTCGGTGTCCTACATCGCCCTGATCCGCAACTTCCGCCGTTTCAGCTGGCTGCTGATGTACCTGTTCGGTGCCTCGCCGGCGCTGGACGCCGGTTTCCTGCGCGGGCGTTCGCATCAGCTCGAACAGCTCGATCCGGACACCCTCTATCTGCCGTACGCGACCAGCCTGCGCATGAGCGATCTCGGTTATCAGAGCAACGCCCAGGCCGGCCTGACACCGTGTTACAACGATCTGGCGAGCTATACCGACAGCCTGCGCGAAGCCGTGGCCACGCCGTATGCGCCGTATGTTGAAGTCGGTACGCACAAGGATGGTGAGTGGGTGCAGCTCAACACCAACATCCTGCAGATCGAAAACGAGTACTACTCCAACATCCGCCCGAAACGCGTGACCTACACCGGCGAGCGGCCGATCCAGGCGCTGATGGCGCGCGGCATCCAGTACGTCGAAGTGCGCTGCCTGGACATCAACCCGTTCCTGCCAATGGGCATCGACATCACCGAGTCGCGCTTCATCGACGCCTTCCTGCTGTATTGCGCGTTGAACGACAGTCCGCTGCTGACCAACACTTCGTGCGGCAACGCCACTTCGAACTTCCTCAGCGTGGTCAAGGAAGGTCGCCGTCCGGGCCTGCAATTGCAGCGTGATGGTGAGTCGGTCGAAATGAAGCAATGGGCCGCTGAACTGCTGGAACAGATTGCTCCGCTGGCGGCGATGCTCGATCAGAGCGTCGGCGGCGATGCCCACAGCAAGGCGCTGGATGCGCAACTGGCCAAGGTCAACGACCCGTCCCTGACGCCATCGGCGCAAGTGCTGGCAGCGATGGCCGAGCACAAGGAAAGCTTCGCGCAGTTCTCCCTGCGCCAGAGCCAGACTCACGCCGAGTTCTTCCGCAGCGAGCCGTTGGCGGCTGACGAGCAAGCGAAGTTTGAAGAACTGGCGCGTACGTCGCTGGCAGCGCAGGCTGAGCTGGAGCAGAACGAGGTGGGGGATTTTGACGTGTTTGTCGGTTCGTATCAGGCGAGCATCCTCGCGATCAGCAACTGAAGAGCCCCTCACCCTAGCCCTCTCCCAGAGGGAGAGGGGACTGACCGGGTTGTTGATGCGAAGTACGCCGACCTGAAATACCGAGCCGAACTCAGGCCTTGAAAAGCACAGAGATCGGCCCCCTTTCCCCCTCGCCCCCCTGGGGGAGAGGGCTGGGGTGAGGGGGCAAAGATCGAACGTCGAACGCAAGATCCAAATTATCCACAATCCCCCGCGCCTTAGATTTTTCCGCTCATAAGCTCATTCTAAAAAGTTATTTATTTACCGATTCTTAGATCATTTAGTCTCCTTTCACGCCGACGCTCGGTCGCCTGATATGGAGCTCTTCAATGAAACTGAATTTCCCGCTTCGCCTGCTCGCCGCCGCCTCACTGGCCGCTGCAAGCTTTCTGGCCCAGGCGGCCGATCTCACCGTCGCCTACCAGACCACCGTCGACCCGGCCAAAGTCGCTCAGGCCGACGGCGCCTACGAGAAAGCCACCAAGGCCGACATCAGCTGGCGCAAATTCGATAACGGTGCCGACATCATTGCCGCTATCGCTTCCGGCGATGTGCAGATCGGCTACCTCGGTTCAAGTCCGCTGACCGCCGCGATCACCCGCAAAGTCCCGGTCGAAACTTTCCTCATCGCCACTCAGATCGGCGCCGCCGAAGCACTGGTCGCCCGTGACGGCTCCGGCATCAAGACCCCGCAGGATCTGATCGGCAAGAAAATCGCCGTGCCGTTTGTGTCCACCGGGCACTACAGCCTGCTCGCCGCGCTCAAGCACTGGAACATCGATCCGTCGAAAGTCACCGTGCTCAACCTCGCGCCGCCAGCGATCATTGCCGCGTGGAAACGCGGTGACATCGACGCCACTTACGTGTGGGACCCGGCGCTGGGCGTGGCCAAGGAAAACGGCAAAGTGCTGATCACCTCCGGCGAACTGGCCAAGTTCGGCGCGCCGACCTTCGATGCGTGGATCGTGCGCAAAGACTTCGCCGAGAAGCACCCGGAAATCGTCACCGCGTTCGCCAAGGTCACCCTCGACGCCTACGCCGATTACCGCAAAGACCCGAAAGCCTGGCTCGCCGATCAAGCCAACGTCGACAAACTGGTGAAGCTCTCCGGTGCCAAGGCCAGCGACATTCCGCTGCTGCTGCAGGGCAACGTCTACCCGCTGGCGGCGGATCAGGTCAGTGACCTCGGCGCGCCGACCACCAAAGCCATCACCGACACCGCCGCGTTCCTCAAGGAGCAAGGCAAGGTCGAAGCCGTGCTGCCGGACTACGCGCCTTACGTCAGTGCCAAATACATCACTAACTGATCGGGAGATACAGCGATGGCCTTGCTACAGCTGGAGCGCATCAGCGCACAGTACCCGGGCAGCCCGGAGCCGGTGCTGGCGGATATTTCTCTGACCCTCGGGCCGCAGCAGTTGCTGGTCGCCCTCGGCCCGTCCGGCAGTGGCAAGACTTCGCTGTTGAACCTGATTGCCGGTTTCGTCGAACCGAGTGCCGGGCGCATCACCCTCGACGGCGTGCCGGTCAAAGGCCCGAGCGCCGAACGTGGCGTGGTGTTTCAGGACGACGCCTTGCTGCCTTGGCAGGACGTATTGGCCAACGTCGCCTTCGGCCTTGAACTGGCCGGTGTCGGCAAGGACCAGCGGGAAAAAATCGCCCGTGAAATGCTCGCGCTGGTCGATCTCGCCGGCTTCGAAGACCGGCGCATCTGGCAATTGTCCGGTGGCCAGAAACAACGCGTCGGCCTCGCTCGCGCCCTCGCCGCTGATCCGCGCGTGTTGCTGATGGACGAGCCGTTCGGTGCGCTTGATGCATTCACTCGCGAGCAGATGCAGGAGCTGTTGCTGCAAGTCTGGCAACGCACGGCCAAGCCGGTTTTCCTGATTACCCACGACATTGAAGAAGCGGTGTTCCTCGCCACGGACCTGATTCTGCTGGCGCCGAATCCAGGGCAGATCGTTGAGCGCCTGCAATTGGATTTCGGTCAGCGTTACGCCGCAGGTGAATCGGCCCGCGCGATCAAATCCGATCCGCGCTTTATCGAAACCCGCGAACACGTGCTGAGCAAAGTCTTCTCGCAACGCAGCGCCGTACCCCGGCAGGAGCGCGCATGAGCAGTTACGACGTTTCCGCTGCGGCGGTGAAAACGCCTTCGGTGAAAATCCCGGTGCGCCGCAGCCTCAGCACTCGCTGGATCAGCCTGCTGACCCTGTTCGGCCTGTTGACGATCTGGTGGGCGGTGACCGCGACCGGCCTGATCGAACCGCTGTTCCTGCCGCCCCCCTCCGCCGTGCTGCAAAAGGGCTGGTTGCTGGCGACTTCCGGATACATGGATTCGACTTTGTGGCAGCACCTCGGCGCCAGCCTCAGCCGCATCGGCCTTGGACTCTTTTTCGCCATCCTGACCGCCGTGCCGGTGGGCATTGCCATCGGCGCCAACCGCATCGCTCGCGGTGTACTCGATCCGCTGATCGAGTTCTACCGCCCGATCCCGCCGCTGGCGTATCTGCCGCTGATCGTGATCTGGTGCGGGATCGGCGAGTTGTCGAAAGTACTGCTGATCTATCTGGCGATTTTTGCGCCGATTGCAATTGCCACCGCGACGGGTGTGCGCACGGTTGATCCAGCAAAACTGCGCGCGGCGCAGTCGTTGGGCGCGACGCGCGCACAGTTGATTCGCCATGTGATTTTGCCGAGCGCTCTGCCGGACATTCTCACCGGCGTGCGCATTGGTCTGGGCGTCGGCTGGTCGACCCTGGTCGCCGCTGAACTGATCGCGGCCACCAGTGGCCTGGGCTTCATGGTGCAGTCGGCCGCGCAGTTCCTGGTCACCGATGTGGTGGTGCTGGGGATTCTGGTCATCGCCCTGATCGCCTTCGCCATGGAAATGGGCCTGCGCGCATTGCAGCGCAGACTGGTGCCGTGGCACGGCCAGGCGCACTAAATCGCCTTGTGAAAATTCCCCTGTGGGAGCGAGCCTGCTCGCGAAAGCGTCAGATCAGTCACTGCACTGTCGCCTGACACTCTGCATTCGCGAGCAGGCTCGCTCCCACAAAAGCATGACACTCCGAATTCGACGAGAACGACCATGAGCACCCTCAACATCACCCCGTTAAGCTCCGCCCTCGGCGCGCAGATCAGCGGCGTCGACATCAGCCAGCCGCTGAGCCTGGAACACCGCGACGCGATCGAGCAGTCGCTGCTTAAATACCAAGTGCTGTTCTTCCGCAACCAGCCGATCGAGCCGGCGCAACAGGCACGCTTCGCGCATTATTTCGGCGACCTGCACATTCACCCGATCTACCCGAACGTGCCGGAACAACCGGAAGTGCTGATCCTCGATACCGCCGTCACCGACGTACGCGACAACGCGATCTGGCACACCGACGTAACCTTTCTGCCGACGCCGGCGATGGGCGCGGTGCTCAGCGCCAAGTTGCTGCCGGAGTTTGGTGGCGACACGTTGTGGGCCAGCGGCATCGCGGCATATGAAGCGTTGTCGGCGCCGATGAAAACCCTGCTCGAAGGGCTGACAGCGACCCACGATTTCACCCGATCGTTTCCGCTCGAGCGCTACGGCAATACGCCTGAGGCGCTGGCGCAGTGGGAAGAAGCACGGCGCAAGAATCCACCGCTGTCGCACCCGGTGATCCGTACGCACCCGGCCAGTGGAAGGCGATCGCTGTTCGTCAATGAAGGATTTACCTCGAAGATCAATGAGCTGTCGGAAACCGAGAGCGAGGCGATCCTCAAATTTCTCTTTGCCCACGCGACCCGGCCGGAATTCACCATTCGCTGGCGCTGGCAGAAAGACGACATCGCCTTCTGGGATAACCGCGTGACCCAGCATTACGCGGTGGACGATTACCGACCGGCGCGGCGGGTGATGCAGCGGGCGACGGTGTTGGGGGATGTGCCGTT
>NZ_RAZO01000180.1:12867-14069 GCF_004307535.1 Pseudomonas sp. Sample_9 | reverse complement strand
CTGTCCAGCCCGAGCGCGTCGAGTTGTTTGCGCAAGGCGCGGGTCCAGCTGGCGAGGGAGGTCGGTTCCTTCATGCGAATTGGCGCGTCCGGTCAACAGGTTGGCGTTCTTGGCTAGCGCGGTTCCAGCCCAAGCGAGGCACGATGCATTCATCTTAGACCCGAGGATGGAAGCATGGACGGTACTTCTGCAAGCCCTGAACGACTGAATGCGGCGCAGCGCTCGGCGCATATTCGCCAGGTGGTGTTGGCCAAAGGCACGCAATTGCGTGAGCGCTACCCGATTCTTCAACATCAGGATGCCCTCGGTGCGGGGATTCTGGCGTTCGCGCTGGCCGGGATGATCGGCTCGGCGGCGCTGTACATCACTGGCCATATGGCTTGGTGGGTGTGCCTGCTGCTCAATGCTTTTTTCGCCTCGCTGACCCATGAGCTGGAACATGACCTGATCCACAGCATGTACTTCCGCAAACAACGCGTGCCGCACAACCTGATGATGGGCCTGGTCTGGCTGGCGCGGCCGAGCACGATCAACCCGTGGATCCGTCGTCATCTGCACCTCAACCATCACAAGGTTTCCGGCACTGAAGCCGACATGGAAGAG
Organism: Pseudomonas sp. Sample_9; assembly: GCF_004307535.1. NCBI lineage: Bacteria > Pseudomonadati > Pseudomonadota > Gammaproteobacteria > Pseudomonadales > Pseudomonadaceae > Pseudomonas > Pseudomonas sp. Sample_9. Next base: position 13,466 of record NZ_RAZO01000180.1, on the reverse strand, counting down.
CGCGCAATCACCAACGGCGAGCCGTGGGGGTTTGCCCGTCTGCTGATGGTTGGCGACAACCTGATGTCGGCGTTCATCCGTCTGCTGCGCGCCAAGACCTGGGCACACAAGTGGAGCATCGGCAAACGCGTGCTCAAGGTCTACGCACCGCTGGCGCTGCTGCATTGGGGCGCGTGGTATGTGTTTCTCGGCTTTCACGGGGCCAATGGCATCGCCTATTTGCTGGGCTCGCCAATCGAGTGGTCGGCCACCACACTTTCGGTGATGCAGGTGATCGATATCGCCGCCGTGGTGATCATCGGCCCGAACGTGCTGCGCACTTTCTGCCTGCACTTCATCAGCTCGAATATGCATTACTACGGCGACGTCGAACCGGGCAATGTGCTGCAGCAATGCCAGGTGCTGAACCCGTGGTGGCTGTGGCCGTTGCAAGCGTTCTGCTTCAACTTCGGCAGCAGTCACGGGATTCATCATTTTGTGGTCAAGGAGCCGTTTTACATTCGTCAGATGACCGTGCCGGTGGCGCACAAGGTCATGCGCGAGATGGGTGTGCGGTTCAATGATTTCGGCACGTTTGGCCGGGCGAACCGGTTTGTGCG
>NZ_RAZO01000180.1:7466-12767 GCF_004307535.1 Pseudomonas sp. Sample_9 | reverse complement strand
TCAATCCGGCTGAAACGGCGAAGCACTGAGGATCACCCCGGTCTCTTCCACATACCGCTGCCAATGCCCGATCAAGTCAGTGAGTTTCTGCGGCTGACTCAACGCCAGATCATGAATCTCACCTGGATCGCTCGCCAAGTCATACAGCTGCCAGGTCGCTGGCCCGACCGGTCCGGGAATCCACACGGCTTTCCATGAGCCCTGACGAATCGCCCGACGTCCGAACAATTCCCAACCGGTGACCGCATGCTCGTCATGCACCTGCGCGGTCTCGCCGGACAGGAAGCCCAGCCACGACTTGCCGCGCAGTGGCGCCACGGCTTTGCCTTTCCACTGTTTGCCCGGATGCCGCACGCCAGCCAGATCGAGAATAGTCGGGGTGATGTCCATCACCGTGCCGAAACCATGGCTGATCTGCCCTTTCAGCGGCAATTGTGGATAGTGCAGCAGCGCCGGCACGCGGATCCCGCCCTCGGTGGTGAAAGCCTTGAACAAGCGTGACGGCGCGGTTGCCACTTGCGCCCAGTTCGGCCCGTACCAGACGTAGGAATTGGCCCGGCCGATGTTGTCGAGGCTGTTGTCGTAATGCTGGTTGAGGTAGGTCATCAGCTCCGGGCCGAACTTGGGGAACGCTTCCAGCAGCGCGCCTTCGGCACCGTTGTCGGACATGAACAGGATGAAGGTGTTGTCGAGCTGGCCTTGCTGGCGCAGGTAATCGACGACCCGGCCGATGTTCCAGTCCATGCGCTCGACCATCGCCGCGTAGACCTCCATGGCTCGTGCGGAAATCTGCTTTTGCTCATCGCTCAACGCGTCCCACTGCGCGCTGAGCTGAATCAGCGGGTGCGGCTCGACGTCCGCGTCGATCAGGCCCAGCGCCTTGAGTTTTTCCAGGCGTTCGAGGCGCAGCACTTGCGGGCCAGCGTCGTAGCGGCCACGGTATTTCTCGACGATCTCGGCCGGTGCCTGCAACGGCCAGTGGGGCGCGGAGAAGGGCAGGTAAGCGAAGAACGGCCGGGTCTGATCGCGCTCCTTGAGGTACTGCAGCAGCTTGTCGCCGAAGGCATCGGAGGAATAGAAATCCTTCGGCAACTCGTCAACAAACTGATCGTCCTCGATGTACAGCGCCGGGGTGGATTTCAGCAGGCCCGGCGTTTGCTCATCGTAGGTCGGCTCGAAACCATAGTGGTTGGCAGCGCCCGGCAACAGTGAAAACGAACGCTCGAAACCACGCGCATGGGGCGCCAGTTCAGCCTTCAGACCCAAGTGCCATTTGCCGCTCATCAACGTTTGATAGCCGGCCTCGCGCAGCAGCTCGGGCAGGGCGACGACGCGGTCATTCAGGTAGCCTTCGTAGCCAGGTTTGCCGATCAGTTCCGGGGTCAACGCTTCGGCCATGGTGCCAATACCGGCGATGTGGTGATCGGTGCCGGTCAGCAGCATCGAGCGCGTCGGCGAGCAGGTCGGTGCGGTGTGGAAATCGGTCAGGCGCAGGCCGTTCTCGGCCAGCGTATCGAGGTTCGGCGTAGCGATTTCGCCGCCGAACGCACCGATGTCGGAAAAGCCCAGGTCGTCGGCCAGAATCACTAGAAAGTTGGGACGTTGCGGCATCGCGAAACTCCTGTTCAGCAGGCAATGAACGTCAGCGGCAGATCGCGGATCTGCACCGGTGCGCTCGGTTGGTAATGGTCATCACTGGTCAGCTCGTGCAGCAGTTCTTCGCGCAGCTGATGAAAGTCGTAACTGCTGCGCTGGCGCGGGTGCGGCAGGGCGATATCGACCACTTGCTTGATCCGCCCCGGACGCGGCTCCATCACCACCACGCGGTCGGCCAGAAAAATCGCTTCCTCGACATCGTGGGTCACCAGAATCGTGGTGATCTGTGCCCGTTCGCGGATTGCCAGCAGTTCGTCCTGCATTTGCTGGCGGGTCAGTGCGTCGAGGGCGCCGAAGGGTTCGTCGAGCAACAGGATTCGCGGGCTGGCGACGAGGCCGCGAGCAATCGCCACGCGCTGCGCCATGCCGCCGGAAAGTTGATGCGGATAGGCCTGGGTGAAATCGCTGAGGCCGACCAGCTCGATAAAGTCTTTGATGCGTTGTTGTTTCTGCGCCCCGCTCAGCGGTTCATTGACCAGGCCCAGGCCGATGTTGTCGGCGACTGTCAGCCACGGGAACAGACGATGTTCCTGAAAGACGATGCCGCGCTCGCCGCCGATGCCGCTAACGGCCTTGCCATCGACACTGATGTGCCCGCGAAACTCGGTGTCGAGGCCGACCAGCAAACGCAGCAATGTGGATTTGCCGCAGCCGCTGGAGCCGACGATGGCGACGAATTCGCCCTCGGCAATGTCCAGGTTGAATTCGCGAATCGCCTCCAGTTCGAAACCGTTGACGGCGAAGGATTTGCCTACGTGGTTGAAGCTGACAATTGGTGCGTTCATGCGTGTCTCCAGCGGGTCGCGCGAATTTCCAGGCGTTGGCCGATCAGGTTGAGCAGGGCGCCGGTGAGGCCGACCAGCAGCATGCCGGCCATGATCAGATCCATGCGCAGCAGCTGCTGCGCGCCGATCATCTGACTGCCGATGCCGCCATTGGACGGCATGAAATATTCAGCGCCGATGGTGCCGAGCCAGGCGTAGATCAGGCTCAATCGCAGCCCGGCGAAGATCCCCGGCGCAGCACCGGGCAGGACCAGTCGACGCAGGCGCTGGCCGAGGCCGAGGCGCAGCACTTGCGCGGCTTCGTTGAGTTGCGGCGAGAGGTTGGCGACGCTGCGCTGGGTGGCGATGAACAGCGGGAAGAAGGCGGCGAGAGCGACGAACACCCACTTGGCCAGTTCGCCGAGACCGAACCACGCGGTGAGCAGTGGCACCCAGGCGAAAATCGCGATCTGCCGCAGTGCGGCGAGTGTCGGGCCGAGCAGGCGTTCGCTGAGACGTGACAGGCCGAGGAGCAAGCCCAGGGCGAAACCGAGGCCGCCACCGATCAGCAAGCCGCCCAGGGTGCGGCTCAGGCTCAGCGCCATGCCGTTGACCAGCGTACCGTCGAGCAGTCCGTCCCATGTCGTGCTCAGCACAGCCGCAGGGCTGATCAGAATATTCGCGTCGACCCAGTGCTGATCATTGGCGTGTTGCCAGAGCGCCAACAAGCCCAGCGGCAACAGCCACGGTTGCAGGCGTTGCCAGCCCTGATAGCGCGGGCCGCGTGTGATGTGCGCGGTGGCCGGGTGCGGCCAGTGCACCAGTTTGTGGTCGAGCAGGCCGATGCCGCGATCCATCGCCACGCCGATCAGACCGATGACCACGATGCACACGAACACGATGTCGAGCATGAACAACTGCCGCGCCCAGACCATCAGATAGCCGATGCCTTCGCTGGAGGCCAGCAGCTCGACCGCCAGCAACGAGGTCCAGCCGGCAGCGAGTGCCAGGCGCACGCCGGCCATGAACGCCGGCAACGCCGCTGGGAACACCAGACGCCGAATCAGCAGAAGCGGCGGCAGGCGCAACACGGCGGCGGCTTCGCGCAGTTTCGGTTGTGCATCGCGTACGCCAACCAGTGTGTGCAAGGTCACCGGCACCACAATGGCCTTGATCAGCACCACCAGTTTCAGCAGTTCGCCGATGCCAAAAAACACCATGAACAGCGGAATCCACGCCAGCGTCGGCACCTGCGCCAACCCAGCGAATGTCGGAAAAACCAGGCGCTCCAGACGTCGACTGAAACCCAGTGCGGCGCCAAGCACCGCGCCGGTCGAAACGCCTGCCAACAAGCCCCAGAACAACCGTTGCAGGCTGATCCACAAATGACTCCACAACTCGCCTTGGGCCAGTTCCACAGCGCTGCTCCACACCAGCGATGGCGCCGGCAGGATCTGCTCGCTCATCCACTGATTGCGCGCGGCCAGCCACCACAGGACGAACAGGCTGACGGGCAACAGCCAGGGCAACAGACGCTGGTTCAGGCCAGGCCAGGTGCGACGGCTTTTCAGCGGCGGCGCGGCCAGCGGCAGGCTGAGCAGGGATTGACGGGCCATGGGTGACCTCCGTTGTCGGGTTGCATGGCGAACCGCTTTTCATGTGGGAGCGAGCCTGCTCGCGAAATGGCTGTTTAAGGCAGCATTGATGGCGGCTGGCATGGCCTCTTCGCGAGCAGGCTCGCTCCCACATTGGGTTTCGTCATATATGAAACTGATCTAACAGAGTTGCGTTAGATGCTATCGGGAGATAAGCGAATCCATTTAAGGCTTGCCTGCTTACGCGCATCCAATGCATTCGAAGAATATTTTCGATGCTGTTAATGCATATCGCGCTGCAAACCGCACACGCCCTCGCTTAGGTCATATGGATATAAAAATGTGCATTTATAGTATTTAAGTGAAGGTATGCATCCAGCCTACTTTCGGCTCCTCAGCGATCAAGGAGCCGCACCCATGAACCTTCCCTTCAAACGAATCATCAGCCTGCTGGCCGCCCCGGCACTTGCAGGCTTTCTTGCGCTTGGCGCCCAAGCCGAAGAACTCAAGGAAATCCGCATCGCCGTGCCCGACCTCAGCGCCGGCACTCAACACAGCGGCGGCGGCATCGTCGATGTGCTGCGCGATCAGCAGATCTTTGAAAAGGCCTTCGCCGAGCAGGGCATCAAGATCCAGTGGAGTTTCTTCAAGGGCGCCGGGCCGGTGATCAATGAGGCGTTTGCCAATGGCCAGGTCGATCTGGCCTATCTCGGCGACCTCGCCGCGATCATCGGCAAGTCCAACGGTCTGGACACGCGCCTGCTCAGCGCCACGGCGCGCGGGGTCAAGCAATACCTCGGCGTTGTGCCCGGCTCGGGGATCAAGACGCTGCAGGATCTCAAGGGCAAACGCGTGGCGATCTTTCGCGGGACGGCGACGCAGCTGTCGTTCGATGCGGCGCTCGCCAGTCAGGGCCTGAGCGAGAAGGATCTGAAGGTGATCAATCTGGATTTCAACGCGGCGGTTTCGGCACTCGCGGCCAAGCAGATCGATGCCTCGTGGGGCAGCTCCGCGCTGAGTGCCTTGCAAGCCAAAGGCCTGGCGGAATTGCCGCTCAACACCAAGGACCTTGGCGGCGCTGGCAGCGTGCAGGCGGTGTTGCTGGGTAATGGCAAGTTTGTCGACGACCATCCAGAGGTCATTGCGAAACTGCTCAAGGCGCAGCAGCAAGCGGTCGAGTGGCTGACTCAGGACAGCAACAAGGACGCCTATGTGCAGCTGGTATCAGGGCTGGCCAGTTATCCGCCGGTGATTCTGGCTCAGGATCTGAAGGATCAGAATCTCAG
>NZ_RAZO01000180.1:3554-7366 GCF_004307535.1 Pseudomonas sp. Sample_9 | reverse complement strand
ACCAACGTCTCGATCATTGCCCTCGCCGCCGGCGACAACCGGAATCCGGTGCGGCTGACGATACCGCAGCGCGCGTTCATGCTTTCGAGGTTCTGCGGCAGGTTGCGCCAGTGCAGCAGCACCAGCGAGCCCTTGGCGACATCCTCGACAAACGCCTCCTCGGTACCGACACCTATCGCATTGGATTGCAGCACCACTTTGACCAGTGCCGGAAAGTGCTCGGTCTCGATGGTCGGCGAGAAATCGATGCGCCCGCTCAGGTTCGCCAGCAGCTTGCGAATGCCCGGCGGGATCAGCGTGGCGGCCAACGGGTAGTCGAACATGTCGTTGGTCGACAGGCTTTCCTTGGCCAGCAACGGATGCCCCGGCCGGCAGAAAAATACCCCGCGCTTGGGCGTCAGCGGTTGCGTCTGGAAATTCGGGTCGGACTCGAAATGGCGGATGTCGGCGATGAAGAATTCGATCTCTTCGCGGCTCAGCGCACGGCTAAGCTTTTCCCAGTTATCCACTTGAAAACAGGTGCGCACTTTCGGGTGGGCATTGATGAATTGCGCCACCGCGTCCGGCACCAGTTTCACCGCTGGCGCCGGACCGCAGCCGAAGTGCACCTCGCCGGCGTCGAGCTTGGTCATTTGCGTCACTTCAGCGCTGAGCAACGCTGCGCCCTGCACCAGGCTCAAGGCGTGTTGCAGCACCACCTGGCCCTCGGGCGTCGGGCGCAGATCCTTGTTGCCGCGATCGACCAGCACGCAACCGAACTCCTGCTCCAGCCCCTGAATGCTGCGGCTGAACGCCGGTTGAGTGATGCCCATGGCGTCGGCCGCACGGACAAAACTGCGGTGTTCGTTAAGAGCGATGAAGTAGCGCAACTGGCGAAGATCCATATGCTTTTCCGGCATCCTAAAAATAGCTCGAAGGCATTTGCGACGAGGTTGCTTGAGGTTTTAAATGCAAGCTCTTATTCCGTCAACGAAGCATGTGAATATCTATTAGATGTAAATGGAATATAGATAGAGCGTTGTTTCGCTGCCGTCAAAACCGCAAGCAGTCGATGAGGGTCTTCCCATGAGCAATGCCGCACTCGCCGTAAAAGCCGTTTCTCACGCGTTGCAGATTCATCCGGTAGCCGGGCGTATCGGCGCCGAAATCCGCGGCGTGCATCTGTCCGGTGAGCTGGACGCCGCCACTGTCGAAGCCATCCAGCAAGCCTTGGTCGAATACAAAGTGCTGTTCTTCCGCGAGCAGACGCAACTCGACGATCAGCGTCAGGAAGCCTTCGCCCATCTGCTTGGCGAACCGGTGGCGCACCCGACCGTGCCGGTGCGTGAAGGCACTCGCTACCTTCTGGAGCTGGACGGCGCCGAGGGCCAGCGCGCCAATTCCTGGCACACCGACGTGACCTTCGTTGATGCCTATCCGAAAGCCTCGATCCTGCGCTCGGTGGTTGCGCCGGCATTCGGCGGCGATACGCTGTGGGCCAACACCGCGACCGCTTACAGCGGTTTGCCGAGCGAGCTGCGTGAGCTGGCCGACAAACTGACCGCCGTGCACAGCAACGAATACGACTACGCCGGGGCGAAGCCGGACGTCTCGGCAGAGAAGCTGGAGCGCTACCGCAAAGTCTTCACCTCGACCGTTTACGAAACCGAGCATCCGGTGGTGCGCGTGCATCCGATCAGCGGCGAGAAGAGCTTGCTGCTGGGGCATTTCGTCAAACGCATCAAAGGTTATTCACAGGCGGATTCGGCGCACCTGTTCGGCTTGCTGCAGAGCCATGTGATCCGCCAGGAAAACACCGTGCGCTGGCGCTGGCAGGCTGGAGATGTGGCGATCTGGGACAACCGCTCGACGCAGCATTACGCCATTGATGATTACGGCACCCAGGATCGCGTGGTGCGCCGGGTAACGCTCAAGGGCGAGGTGCCGGTGGGGGTGAATGGGCAGCGCAGCCAGACCATCAAGGGTGCGGATATCGTCGGCGTCTGATCGGACCTCTTCGCGAGCAGGCTCGCTCCCACAATGGATTTGTGCCGAACGCTAGGATGTGATCGACGCCAATCCCTGTGGGAGCGAGCCTGCTCGCGAAGGGCTTTCACCACACTCCGATCTGAACAACCTTCTCGGTTTCCGGCTCACCATAACGAAACCGCTGTCCGCGCAAATCGATCTCCTGATGGCTGATCGTCGTGCGCCGCTTTAGTCCGCGTACCCATTCAAACAGATACCCCGCATGCTCCTCGCGCACCGCCCCGTACGCCGGGTCCTCACCCAGATCATTCAGCTCCTGCGGATCATTCAACAGATCAAACAACTGCGGTCTAAACCCGTCGTACGCCAGGTATTTCCAGCGCTCGCTGCGCACCATGGTCATGCGGCAACGGTCGATCGGCTGGCCGAGGCGTTCCCGCGCCGGGGCCTGGAAGGCGTAGTCGTACTCGCTGATTGCATAACGGCGCCAATCGTGATGTTCCCCGTGCAGCAACGGGATCAGTGAACGCCCTTCAAGCCGATGCTCTGCTGCCGGCAATCCCAGCGCTTGAAGAAAAGTCGGCAGCGCATCGATGGTTTCTGTCAAGCGCTCATCGACAGTGCCACGAGTGGCATCCGCCGCTGGCCGAGGGTCGCGAACGATCAACGGCACACCCACCGCCTGCTCCAGTAAAAACTCCTTCTCGCCGAGCCAATGATCGCCGAGGAAATCGCCGTGATCGCTGGTGAACACGATCAACGTGTCATCCCAACGCCCGTTGCTCTGCAGAAAATCGAACAGCCGCCCCAACTGATCATCCACTTGCTTGATCAGGCCCATGTAGGTGGGGATTACATTCAATCGTACTGAATCGCGGGAGAAGTTGCGGCTTTCCTCATGTTGGCGAAAGGCAGTGTATACGGGGTGTTTGCTGGCTTCGGAGAGCGTCGCGCGGATCGGTTGCAGAATCGATTTCGTACTGTACAAGGCGTGGTATGGAGTCGGTACGATATAGGGCCAGTGCGGTTTGATGTACGAGAGGTGTAAACACCAGGATTTCTCGCCTTGCTCGGTGATGAAGTCGATGGCCCGATTTGTAGTGTAGACAGTCTCTGAGTGTTGCTCGGGAATTCGTGCTGGCAAATTCGCATGACGCATTTTCCAGCCGCTGAGGATTTCACCGTTCTCGCCTTCGGCGGCATTCGCCCAGTCGTGCCAGGGATTCTTGCCATCGAAGCCCTGCGCGCGAAGGTATTGGGTATAGGGCGCGGATTCGCGCTTGTCGTCGAATGACGGATCGTCGGGGTAGATACCGTCGTGGCGCAGGTAGGGTTCGAAGCCGACCTCATTGAGCAACTCGGCTTGCGCGCTTTCCGGGTTGATCGCCAGGCGCTGCAAGGCGTCGACATTGGCCGTCGCATGGGTCTTGCCGACCAGCGCGGTGCGGATGCCGTGAGGTCGCAGGTAATCGCCGATCGTCAATTCATCCAGCGGCAACGGCACCGCGTTCCAGGCCACTTGATGGCTGCTGACATAGCGCCCGGTGTAGGCCGACATCCGCGACGGGCCGCAGATCGTGCCTTGGGTGTAGGCGCGGCTGAAACGCACCCCTTGAGCTGCGAGGCGATCGATATTCGGTGTATGCAGATGCGGGTGGCCGTAGCAGGACAGGTAATCGCGGCGCAGTTGATCGCACATGATGTACAGCACGTTGCGCACGGGGTTGGATGGGGTGGGCATGGGGTTCACCGGTCAGTGGGACAGGTGAGGGTTTTCGCTGTCGGTGGGGGTTTTCGGCAAGTGCATTTGGGGAATGGTTTTTATGCAGCGATTGCATCAGCCT
>NZ_RAZO01000180.1:0-3454 GCF_004307535.1 Pseudomonas sp. Sample_9 | reverse complement strand
AGCCTGCTCGCGAAGGGGCCAGCTCAGACAGCAAAATTCTCCAGCGAACACACTTCCTCATCCTCCGCATCAACCACTTTGATCTGCTCAATCATCGCTTCGGCCAGCGGTGACAGCCGATACCCCGCACGGCTGACAATGCCGTAGCGGGTGTACAGCTCCTCCAAATCATCGGCCAGGCCTTCGATCTTCAAACAGACCAGCTCACCCTTGGCCAGATGCAGCGCATCGGAATACGCGCCGACAATTCCGATCGCCTCCGAACGCAGCACCACGCTCAACAGCGTCGAACCGTTTTCGCATTCCACATTCGGGGTGAAATCAGGGCGGCCGCTGAGGTCGACGATGACCTTGCGAAGGTTTGGCGGGCGAATGCTTACGGCCAGTGGATAGCTCAGCAACTGCTCGGCGGTGATGCGCTCGAACGCCGTCAGTGGATGCCCGGCGCGGCAGCAGAAATACCATTTGCGCGCCCGCAAGCGATGGGTCTGGTAATCCGGGTCGGCCTCGAATTGCCGGGTGTCGGCGACGAAGAATTCGAACTCTTCGCTGAGCAGGCGTTTGCTCAGGCTCTGCCAGTCATCGACTTGAAATTGCACTCGCGCTTTCGGGTAGCGGCCGATGAACGCGCCGATCGCGCGCGGGATCAATCCGGCGGCTGGCGCCGGCCCGCAACCAAAGCGCAATTCTCCGGCCTCGAGGCCATTGAACTGGCTGATCTCATTGGCCATCTGCTGCGCACCGCTGACCAGTCGCCGTGCATGTTCGAGCAGCACCTGGCCCTGTTTGGTCGGCGGCAATTCCTTGCGTCCACGGTCGACCAACTGGCAGCCGACGCTGTGTTCCAGCGCCTGAATGCTGCGGCTGAACGCTGATTGCGACAGGTTCACCGCCTGCGCGCCAGCGACGAAGCTGCGTTGCTCAACCAGAGCGATGAAGTGACGCAATTGGCGCAAGTCGATATGCATTTTACACATAAAAAATATCCGGGAAATGCATTGGATATGCATTAGGTGGACTCCTTATAAAGGCAATCTCTTATGCAGTAAATATTTGTAAATCCATAAATAAATAACTGAAAAGAATATGCAGCACTGAAGATGTCTGTGTGTTTTTTGACCAGGAGCCGCGCCATGAGTCCGTTGAATCTCGCGTTACCCCCATCTCCCCGACGGCTCAAACGCCTGCCTTTGGCGCTGTTGCTGGCAGGCAGCGCCAGCTGGACTCATGGCTATGCCGCCGAAGCCGAAACCCCGCCGCCGGTTCCGGCAGGCACAGCGGCGGCCAACGGTTCGCAGCTTGGAACGGTGACCGTTACCACTCGCCGTCGCGAAGAAAGCTCGCAGGATGTGCCGACGCCAATGAGCGTGGTCAACGGGCAGAATCTGGAGACGCAACGGGTTTACCGGATTCAGGACTTGCAGCAACTGGTGCCCAGCGTCAACGTCGCCTATATGCATGCGCGGCAGTCCAGCGTGTCCATCCGTGGCCTGGGCAACAACCCGGCCAGTGATGGCCTGGAAGGCAGCGTTGGCCTGTACATCGACAACGTTTATCTGGGCCGTCCGGGGATGGCGGTGTTCGATCTGATGGACATCGAACAGCTGGAAGTTCTGCGTGGGCCGCAGGGCACGCTGTTCGGCAAGAACACCACCGCCGGAGTGATCAATATCAGCACCCGCGCGCCCAGTTTCACGCCGGAACGCAGCATCGAAACCTCGGTCGGCGAGGACGGTTACTTCCAGACCAAGGGCACGATTTCCGGGCCGCTCAATGACCAACTGGCCGGGCGCTTTTCCGCTTATCGCACGCGCAGTGACGGCGACATCAAAAACGAATACGACGGCCACGACCTCAACGGCGGCTCCCGCGAGGGCTTTCGTGCGCAGCTGTTGTTCAAGCCCAATGAAGATTTCAATCTGCGCTGGATCGGCGATTACAACGAAGAAGATTCCAGCGCCGGCACCCGCGTGTTGTACAACACCGGGCCGACCATCAACGGCGTCAACCTGTATGAATCGCGGGCCAGTGCGGCCGGGGCGACGCTGGTCAACGGCCGGCATCGCAAGGTCAATCTCGACAACGACCAGCACGTCACCGTGCATCAGGGCGGCACGTCGGTGGAAGCCAACTGGACGTTGCCGAGCGACTTCACCCTGACCTCGGTCAGCTCTTATCGTTTCTGGAATTTCACCCCGCGCAACGACGATGGCCTCAACGTGCCGGCCAGTTACAACGCCGGCGTGTCGGTGGAAGACAAACAGTATTCGCAGGAATTTCGCTTGGCTTCGCCCAAGGGTGAGTTCTTCGATTACGTGGTCGGCGCCTACTATTTCGGCTCGGATCTGGACAACAAATCCTTCGCCTATTACGGCCCGCAAGCGGACATCTGGAACGGCACGCCGGCCGGCGCCCTGGCCAACGTTACCAGCGTCGGCAACGGCCATATCAAGACCGACAGTTTCGCCCTGTTTGCCCAAGGCACCTGGCACCTGAGCGAGCGCCTGGACTTCACCGCCGGGGTGCGTGGCACCTACGAAGAGAAAAACGCTTCGGTCAGCCGCAACGCGCCGCTCGGCGGTGTGGCGGTGACGGGCGCGGCAGCCAATGCGCGTCGCGGCCGTGCCGGCGCCTACGATTCCGGTGACTTGAATCAGTACAGCTCCAGCCCCTCGGGACTGCTCAACCTTAGCTATCGCATCACCGACGATGTGCTCGGTTACGCCACGCTGTCCCACGGCGAGAAATCCGGCGGGGTCAACCTTGCGGTCGGCTCCGCACCTACCGCTGGCGCCGACTCGTTATTGATCGGCACCGAGCGCGCCAACAACGCCGAACTCGGCTTCAAGAGCACCCTGTGGGATCGCCGCCTGCAACTCAACGCCAACGTATTCTGGACCCAGGTCAACGCCTACCAGACCAACGCCTATGACGCCGCCAACCGCGTGCAATACCTGACTAACGCCGGTTCGGTTCGCTCGCGCGGCATCGAGTTCGAAAGCACCGTGGTGCCGCTGCGTGGCCTGACCCTGAACTTCAACGGTTCGTACAACGACGTCAGCTACCTCTCTTACAAAGATGCACCGTGCCCGCCGGAAGTCAGCCAGGCCCCGGGTGCACCGGCGTCCTGCGACCTCAGCGGTCATCAAGTGGTCGGCGCGTCGAAATGGATCGGCAACGCCAACGGCGAATACAAATGGAATCTGGCTAACGGCTTCGAACCCTACGTCACCGGCAGCTACGCGTTCCGCTCCAAAGCGGTGGGCACGGTGGAGGATTCCGATTACGGGCAGATCCCCAGTTACGCGGTGGTCAACTTCTCCACTGGCCTGCGCGGCGATTTCAATCAGGGCCAGTGGGACGTCTCGCTGTGGCTGAAAAACGCCTTCGACAAAACCTACTACACGACTCTGTGGACCGGCGGCAACGGCGGCTATGAAGGCCTGCTCGGCAC
>NZ_RAZO01000497.1:7807-14149 GCF_004307535.1 Pseudomonas sp. Sample_9 | reverse complement strand
CGGCCCAGAGGCCGCCAAGACAACCCGAGCGAGAAAATGTTAGCGTGCTTGCAATCAAGCCCCGACGAGCCTAAGCCCAATGAAAAAAACAGTCCTGGCCTTCAGCCGCATCACCCCGCCCATGATCGAACGCCTGCAAGAAGAATTCGACGTCATCGTCCCCAACCCCAAGACCGGTGACATCAACGCCCAGTTCAACGAAGCCCTGCCCCACGCCCACGGCCTCATCGGCGTCGGCCGCAAACTCGGCCGCGAGCAACTGCAAACCGCGACAAAACTCGAAGTGGTCTCCAGCGTCTCGGTCGGCTACGACAACTACGACCTCGACTACTTCAACGAACGCGGAATCATGCTCACCAACACCCCCGACGTGCTCACCGAAAGCACCGCCGACCTCGCCTTCGCCCTGATCATGAGCAGCGCCCGCCGCGTCGCCGAACTCGACGCCTGGACCAAGGCCGGGCAATGGCAGGCCAGCGTCGGCGCCCCGCTGTTCGGCACTGATGTGCACGGCAAGACCCTCGGCATCGTCGGCATGGGCAACATCGGCGCCGCTGTCGCCCGGCGCGGGCGCTTCGGCTTCAACATGCCGATCATCTACAGCGGTAACAGCCGCAAGACCGAACTGGAACAGGAGCTCGGCGCGCAGTTCCGCAGCCTCGATGAGCTGCTGGCCGAAGCCGATTTCGTTTGCCTGGTGGTGCCGTTGAGCGACAAGACTCGCCACCTGATCAGCCATCGCGAACTGGCGCTGATGAAGCCGAGCGCGATCCTGGTCAACATCTCGCGCGGCCCGGTGGTCGACGAACCGGCACTGATCGAAGCCCTGCAAAACAACCGCATCCGTGGCGCCGGGCTGGACGTCTACGAAAAAGAACCGCTGACCGAATCGCCGCTTTTCCAGTTGAAAAACGCCGTGACCCTGCCGCACATCGGCTCGGCCACCACCGAAACCCGCGAAGCCATGGCCAACCGCGCCCTGGCCAACCTGCGCAGCGCCCTGCTCGGCGAACGGCCGCAGGACCTGGTCAACCCGCAGGTCTGGCGCGGCTGAAAAAAAGGGCCAGCGCAACATTGCGCTGGCCCTCACCTTACATAACTTGCAACCGAACAAGAACGCCAGACCAAGTAACTGCCATATAAGCTCTCGCAACTTATCAACTCATTGATTAATTGCCATGGAGAGCCAATCCCGTGAACACCCTGACCACCGACAAACTCATTCGTTACAGCAAAGTCATCCTGATGGCTTATATAAGTTTCTTTGGCCTGCTGGTGATGATTCATAACTTCACTGACTACGAGTCCAACTACACTTACGTTGCACATATCCTGAGCATGGACACCACCAACTCCAGTGAAAACATCATGTATCGCGCGATCGATTCGCCGATGATCCATCACCGGATCTACTGGTTCATCATCACCATGGAAGTCACCTATACAGTGCTTTGCCTGATCGGTACTTGCCAGTTGTATCGCTACATCGATGCATCGCCAGCGGCATTCCATGAAGCCAAGAAATTTTCGATCATGGGCATATTGGTTGCCATCTTCATTTATTACGTGTGTCTGCAAACTGTAGGTGTCGAATGGTTCGACATGGACACTTCGCAATCCTGGAATGCCAAGGACTGGGCAAGGCATATTGTCGACTTCATCTTCCCGGTGATGATCTACATCACTTTGAAAGTTGAGCGCTGAGTATCAGCGCTCGCTTTATCAAGCCAACTTCCCTTGAGCCGCAGACAACAGCACTTTCGGTTTACGAAACACCAGCACGTTGCCCAGCATCACCAGCACCAGCCCGACCAACGCCGGTGTTGTCCATTGATATCCTTCGGCAAACGCCGACACGTTCAGCGCCACCACCGGGAACAGCACCGTGCAATAAGCCGCCCGCTCCGGCCCCATGCGCCCGACCAACGTGAGATAGGCAGTGAAGCCGATCACCGAGCCGGGAATCACCAGATACAACAGCGCCCCGACATAACGCGGCGACCAGTCCATGTCGAAGGGGATGCCTTTGAACAGACACCACACCGTCAGCATCGCTGCGCCGTAAGCCATGCCCCAGGCGTTGGTGGTCAGCGGTCGCAATCCCGCTTTCTGTTGCAGACTCGAGAGCATATTGCCGGCGGAAAAACACAAGGTGCCGCATAACGCCAATCCAAGGCCGAGCAGGGTTTGCGGGCTGGCCTCATGCCCGGCCAGTTCCGGCCAGAACAACAGCCCCAGACCTGACAGCCCCAACGCACCGCCCAGCAACACATTGCGCGCAATGCGCTGGCCGAAGAACACCCGCGCATTCAGCGCGTTCCACAGCGTTGCCGTGGAAAACACCACCGCCACCAGCCCGCTGGGAATCCACTGGCTGGCCGTCAGAAAGCACATGAAGTTCACGCAGAACAGGCACAAACCCTGTGCCACGCAGATCAAATGTCCACGGCGGTTCATCGGTTGCAGGCGCCGGCTGAGCAGCAACAGTGCAAACAGCACCAGCGCGGCAAGGCCGAAGCGATAGACAATCGACACCGGGATTTCGACCACGCCCAATTGCCATTTCAAGGCAATCCAGGTGGTGCCCCAGATCAGCACGGTCAGCAGGTACAACGACAGGTTCATGGCACACACTCCTTAAGCAGGCCTTGAGTGTCTGCCTCGGGCGTCATTCGGCGCTTGCACAATCTTGCGCTTTTGTCTGGCGCCAGGCTGGCAGCGCTGCGTCTACGGAGTAGGATGCAAGGCGTTGGAGAGAACCGAACATGGCCGCTATCGATACCCTGCAAGTCTTTCAAGCCCTCAACCGCTCGCCGAATGCACGTCTGGTGCACAGCGCCGAGCTCGGTGACGGCATGTCTGCGGCCTTGTGGACCAACCACCACGATGCCCAGGAATACGAAGCGCCAAGTCATCACACGCTGTCGTGCTACGTCGCCGGCGGCACCGGCACCTTCCGTCGTGGCCAGCCGGGCCGCAAGGGCGGGCCGGACAAGCTGTGCATCCTGCCGGCCGATCATGAATCGGGCTGGGTGATCAATGGCGATATCCGTCTGGCGCACCTGTATTTCAGCGCCGAACAATTCGCCCTCGGTTGCGTGACGTTGCTTGATCGCGAGCCGCGCGAGATGCAATTACGCGAGCAGACCTTTCTCGAAGATCCGCAGCAGGCGCAGCGCTTCCGGCAATTGCTGAATCTGAACTGGCAAGAGCCGGCCGAGCGCTTGCTGACCAGCAGCCTCGCCCATGAATTGATCAGCCACACGCTGCTCAGCCAGGTGGGTGCGCGTCAGGGCTTGCGCCTCAAGGGCGGGTTGGCACCGCATCAGCGCCGACAACTGGTGGAGTTCATCGACAACCAGTTGAGCGAAGCCATCAGCCTCGGGCAACTGGCCGGGCTGTGTGCGCTGTCGGAATATCACTTTGCACGGATGTTTCGCGTCAGCTTCGGGCTACCGCCGCACCAGTACGTGCTGGCGCGGCGCTTGAGCCGGGCGCGGGAATTGTTGCGCGGCACGGCGTTGCCGCTTGGCGAGATTGCGCTGGCGTGCGGGTTTGCCAGTGCCAGCCATTTTACTAATCGGTTCAGGCAGGTTTTGGGTGGGACGCCGGGCGAGTATCGGCAGGCGTTTTTGCGGTAACCCCATTCCCCTCACCCCAGCCCTCTCCCAGAGGGAGAGGGGGCCGACCGAGGTGTCTTGCGGTGTACATCGACCTGAAAAATCGCATCGATTATGGATTCCAAGCATTACTTTCAGGTCGGTGTATCTCTCGAATATCCCACGGTCAGTCCCCTCTCCCTCCGGGAGAGGGCTAGGGTGAGGGGCTTTTGGTCTTGCCTCAAAACTCCAGAGTGCTGGAAAGCGAAACCTGCCGCGAATCCCCCATCGACACAAAGAAGCGGCTCGCCGACGAGGTGTAATAGGTGCGATCAAACAGATTCTTCACGTTCAACTGAAACTTGACCTTCTGCCCCTCAACCGTCGTGTCGTAAGTGGCAAACGCATCCGCCACGGTGTAGCTCGGCAGATCGAAATCATTCACCGCATTGCCTGCGCGTTCGCCGACGTACCGCGCACCGGCACCGACACGCAACTGATCACCACCAAACACATTGCCGAAGTCATACACCGCCGACAGCGAGCCGGAACTCTTCGCTACGTTTTGCAGGCGCTTGCCTTTGTATTCCGGGTCTTCGGTGACTTCGGCATCGGTGTAGGCGTAGCTGCCGATCAGGTTCCAGCGCTCGCTGAGTTGCCCGCTCAGGTCAACTTCCAACCCACGGGAACGCACCTCGCCTGCCGCACTGTAAATCGTTGTCGGGCCTTCGGAGTTGGCCACCAGCACGTTGCGTTTCTTGATGTCGAACAGCGCGATATTGCCGGTGATGCTGCCGGGCATATCCAGCCGCGCCCCCAGCTCCCACGACTTGGCTTCTTCTGGCGCAATGCTGCCGTCGAGCACGGTACTGCTGCCGCTCAGCGGGGCGATGGTCGAGTTAGGTTTGAACGATTCGGTGTAGCTGCCGTAGAACGACAGCGCGTCGGTGTAGCGATACACCAGCCCTGCGCGCGGCACCCACTTCTGCCCGTTGCTGTCGGTATTGGCCTTGAACGGCACGCCTTTGCCGGCGTACTGGTCGTACTCTTGAAAACGTCCGCCAGCGACCAGGATCCACTGCTCGTTGAGGTGAATCGAATCCTGCAGGAACAGCGAATCGCTGCGCAGCTTATCGGTCTGCGCGCTGTCGGGCGCACTCACCGTAGTGCCCATCACTTCGCGGCCATACACCGGGTTGAGATAGCTGAACGTGGTCAGGCTTTTCTGCCGGATCAGATCCTCGCGGTAGATCTTGCGGTATTCATCATCAACACCGAACACCAGATCATGCTGCATGCCCAGCACATTCACTTTGCCTTCGAGGCTGGCGGTGGTGAAGCGGTCGGTGCTGATCGCATTCTGGGTGCCGTCCATGCTGCGCGTCAGTGTGCCTTTGTTGGTGTCGATCGCCGTCACGCGCACCTGGCTGGCGTCGTAGGTTTCGCGGTTCCAGCTGTAGCCGAAGTGGGCTTTCCAGTCGTCGTTGAGTTCATGGTCGGCCTCGAAATGGTAGAGGTCCGAGCGCCCTTCCATGTCGTTGAACGGCTCGTCGAGACGCTGCTTGCGCGAGATATCCAGCGGATGGTTGGTGCGCGGATCGATCAGCGTGCCACGGTCGAAGGGGGCGAGAAATTCGCGGTGCTCGTAGGCGAACAACAGCTTGGTGCGCTCGCCGTACCAGGCCAGCGACGGTGCGATCAGCGTCTCGCGGTGAGTGCCGAAGTTGCGCCAGTAATCTTCGTCTTCATGATCGACGACCATGCGATAGGCGAAGCCGGAATCGCCCAGCGCGCCGGTGCTGTCGAAGGCGCCGCCGCTGCCGTTCTTGCCGTCACCGTAGGTCGAACCGCGTACGGTCACGGCGTTGTACTGGGTCAGTTCCGGCTTCTTGCTGACCAGGTTGACCACACCACCCGGATCCTGAATCCCGTAGAGCAACGAGGCCGGGCCCTTGAGCACTTCGACGCGATCCACGGTCGCGTTCATGCCACGGCCCTGCACCAGCGGCATGCCGTCGCGCATGATCGAGCCGTTGCGGTTGTCACCGAAACCGCGAGTCATCACCGAGTCTTGGGTACTGCCCAAGGTGTTGCCCTGGGTGATGCCGCTGACATTGGCCAGCGCGTCGTCGAGATTGCGCGGCGCCTGATCGCGAATGACCTGCGCCGGGATGACATTGACCGTCTGCGGAATTTCTTGCAGCGGCGCCGATGAGCGCATCACCGAACTGGTTTCCGGTGGCTGATAACTCATCGATTCGTCGCGCGTGGACGTGATGGTGGTGGCGCCGAGATTGAGCGCGCCTGCGGTCGGCATCGGCTCCAGCGCCAGGGTATGACTGTCGGTGCGGCGAAAGCTCAGGCCGGAGTTGCCGAGCAGGCGTTGCAGGGCCTGTTCGGCGCTCATCTGGCCGTTGACTGCCGGAGCATTGAGGCCGTACGGCGCTTCGTCGATGTAGACCACGCTCTGCCCGGTCACGCGGCTGAAGTCGCTCAGGGCCTGAGGCAACGGTTTGGCGGCGAGGGCAAAATTGAATTGCTGCTGCGCCTGATTGCTCACCGCTTCTGTCGCCAGCGCGATACTCATCGGCAGCAATGCCAACGCGGAAAAACTCAGCGCCGACATGCCCAACCACTGTTTGACCGAACCGGATTTTGCCCTGGACTTCATTGCTCAATGACCTGTGTAGAACCGCAACGGATGCGAATGGCTCGCAGTTTCAGTCACTACACGGATGGGGCT
>NZ_RAZO01000497.1:0-7707 GCF_004307535.1 Pseudomonas sp. Sample_9 | reverse complement strand
CTGCCGCTGACCTTGCGCGCCGCCAGCTCATCGTTGAGCAGCACAATCCGCCCCGGGTAATAGCGGCGCAGATCCTCGACGACTTCGCCCAGCGTGGTCTTGTAGTAAGTCAGCCAACCCTGACGCCAGGCCAGTTGCGCTTCACTGTCCACGGCAAGCAGTTTTTCCGCAGTGCCGTCGGCATAAGCAACCTGCTGGCCGGCCGTGAGAATCTGTTGTTGGCCATGCTCATCCGCCGTCACCGCGACACGTCCGGACAACACCGTCACTTGCGCGCCATGAGGTTGCCGGCGCACTTCGAACTGCGTGCCGAGCACCCGCGCCTCGCCCTGCTCCGCCGCCACCACAAACGGATCGCCAGTGTGAGTGACGCTGAAGAAAGCAGCGCCTCTGATCAATTTCACGCGGCGCTGGCCATGACTGAAATCCACAGCAATCGCGCTGTCGGCATCCAGCGTCACTTGCGACTGATCGGCCAGTGTCACCGTGCGAATTTCCCCAGGTGCCGAGACGTGATCAGCGCGCAGATCGTCGAGCCAGCGTTGCGCCTGCCACCCTGTGCCGAGGCTGACCATCAGCAGCAGACATGCGGCGATCGCCAGCGCTCCGGACCAACGCAACAACGGCGAACGACGCGGGCGATCCATCGCCTGCAGATAACCTTGCAGCGCGAGCGCCTCTTCATCGGCCAACGTGCGCGCCGGGGCTTCGCTGAGTTCCCAGATCACCTGCGCCTGCGCATACGCCTCGGCATGGGCCGGGTCGGCGCGCAGCCATTGGCTGAAGGTCAGCTGATCGCCAGTGCTCGGGCGGTCGTGCAACAGGCTCAGCCAGGCCAGCGCGGCCTGCTCCTGGGCCGGCGTCGGTGTGATCGGATCGGATGGCTTCACGGTGCTTTCCCTGGCAGGCGTGGCGCGGGATCGCGCAGGCTGGCCTTGCAGGCCTCGAGGGCGCGCATCATATGTTTTTCCACGGCACTTTGGGACAGGCCCATGGCCTTGGCGATCTCGGCGTACTTGCGCCCGTGAATGCGATTGAGCAGAAAGATCTGCCGCGTGCGCTCGGGCAAGGCGCGCAACGCTGCTTCGACGTGGCGCAGATCATTGCCGGCTTCGAGGGCGGCCTGGGGTTCGCTGCCATGGCTGTCGGGTTCGTCCGGCTGCCAGCCTTCGTTGACCCGCGTGCGCGTGCCTTCACTGCGCAAATGATCGATGGCGATGTTGCCGGCGCAGCGCAGCAGATAAGTGCTGAGCTCTTCGACCTGGACCAGCGGCCGCCGCCAGAAGCGCAAAAACAGATCCTGGACCAGGTCCGCCGCCGTCGCCCGACAACCGACGCGCCGATTCACCAGCGCCTCCATTTGCGCACGCTGGGACAGAAACACCTGGAGAAAATGCGCACGCGCGCCACGCGCTTCATCCTCACGCGATTCCGGTGGCAGACCGATCAGCATTTCAGCACTGCGCCCATGCGGCGACCGGGCTCGCCAGCAGGCTCAACCCGGCCAGTGCCATGGCCAGACGCGGGCGATACGGCAGCAACAGCACCAATGCCAAAGCGCTGAGCATCAGCACCGCGAACCAGTCGACCAGACCGAAACTCCAGCCACTGGCCGCGACCGACGCCCACAGCGAAAGCGCCAGCAACAGCCATCCCGCCAACGCCAGACCCTGACGGCGGCGTGTCGACGGTTTGGCGCCGAGCAATTCGGCATGATGGCGTGGCATCGACAGGCACAACGCGGTGAAGCCGGCATAGGTGAGCAACAAGGCCAGCAGCATCAGTTGGCCCCCTGTTCGACTGTGATCGAGCGAGGCGAAGAACTTGCTTTGCGAACGCTGACGCGCTCGCCCGCACGCTGCATCTTGCGTGCAGCCCAGCCAAGAAAAAGCCCCGTCGCCAGACACGTCAGATCAAATCCGGCCAGTGCCCAGTCGCGCTGCATCAGGGTCGCGCCAAGATTCCACGGCGCAGTCAGCGCATTGATCAGCGGCACCGCGATAAACAGCGCAGCGCCGAGCGTCAGCTGTTCGATCCACGCCTTGCGTCCCGGACGCAACACCGCGTGCACCACGCTCAGACCCCAAGCCATGAAAAACGCATTCACTTCCCAATCGGCCCGCCCTGCCAGACTCACCGGCAGCAGTCGATTGGCCAAAAAGAACACCGCCACCGCCGATACCAGGCCGGCCATGCTGGCGATATTCAGCACCTCGACCAAGCGCAATTCGAACGGCAGCGCCGCGCTTTTCACGTGCTTGAGCTGCCGCTTGCCGAGCCAGATCACCAGCCCGGTGCCAATCATCGCCGTGCCGGCCAATCCGCAAACGAAATACAGCCAGCGCAACAGCGGCCCGGCGAAATGGCCCATGTGCAAACCGTAAAACGCGCCACCCACCGCCATCGCTACGGGTTGATCGGGTGTACTGCTCAGAAGCTGCCCGGTGACGCCGTTGAACGTCACCGCCCGGCCGAAATCATGCACCACCCGATCGCCCGCGCGGGACAGCACCACCGTGGCGCTGGCATCGCCCGGGTTGCTCACCGACAGGCGCGCGGTGTGGCCGCCCGACCATTGCTCGCTGGCCTTGGCCAGTAGCGGCGCCATGGCGGTCAGCGGTGCGGCGACATCGGCGCGCTCGGGCGTCTTCGAGGCGGGAAAGACTTCGTCGTAGAACTTGCGCACGTCGCTGCCGTAAGAGGCAACGATGCTCGCCGGCATAACCATCGACATGAAAATCACCAGGCTGCTGTAAGTGATCATCAAGTGAAACGGCAGCACCAGCACACCCACGGCGTTATGCCCGTCGAGCCAGGAACGCTGGCCCTTGCGCGGGCGGAAGGTGAAGAAGTCCTTGAAGATTTTCTTGTGGGTGATGATGCCGCTGATCAACGCAACGAACATCACCATTGCGGCGATGGTCGCCAGCCAGCGCCCCCACGGGTAAGGCATCTGCAACTGGAAGTGGAAACGGTAAAAGAACTCGCCGCCCATGCTTTCGCGGCCCTGTACTTCGGTCCCGGTCTGAGCGTCGAGAGTTCGGGATTCGAAGCGGCCGCGCTCGCCGGGTTTGCCCGGCGCCTGTTGCCAGCGCACCGTCAGACCGGGGTCGCGGGCATCGGGCAAATCGATCAGCCAGCGCGAGGCGCCGGCGGCGTGTTGTTGCAGATAATCTTGCGCCAGCGCCAGGCTCGCTTCGCTATCAAGCGAATGTGCAGCGATTTCCGGCTGCATCCAGTGGCTGATTTCGTCTTTGAAATAAGCGAGCGTGCCGGTGAGAAAAATCGCGAACAGCAACCAGCCGAACACCAGCCCGGCCCAGGTGTGCAGCCAGGCCATCGCCTGCCGGAAGCCCTCTTTCATGCCAGCCCCAGACCGCGCGCGGCACCGGAAACGGTGGCGAGAATCACGCTCGGCACCAACAGGCCGACCCACGCCGACCACGCGCTGCGGCAGGCAAAGCACCAGAGCACTGCGACCAGATAGACCAGAAAGGACACGGTCATGCCAGTGACCACCGCTTCGGCGCGGTTCAGCGGCAGCCACAACGTCAGGGTGACACTGGCCAGCGCCGCCACCAGATAGCCGCCGAAAATCGCCGCCAGCACTCGCGAAGTGACGGCCAGACGATAGGACATGGGAAGAGTGGCGAGTTTACCTTTCATGTTTCGACCCTGAAACGAAAAACGTTCGGCCGACAAGCCGAATCTACAGGCGAGCAATATTAATGATAAATATTCTCATACGCAAAAGCATCTGATTGCCGGACACTGTCGTCAGCCTCTACAATGCGAACCGTTCTTGTTCTCTAATGCACGTTCTCTACGCAAATTTTGCGTCCGGAGTGATTTCGTTGCCGCCCGCCCATCCCGTCGAATCGCTCTACCACGCTCATCACAGCTGGCTCACCGGCTGGTTGCGGCGCAAGCTCGGCTGCCCGGACAGCGCGGCGGATCTAGCCCAGGACACGTTCATCAAGGTGCTGACCGCCCGCGACCCACCGCTGATCATCGAACCGCGCGCCTTCCTTACCACGCTGGCCAAGCGCGTGCTGTTCAATCATTACCGGCGCCAGGATGTGGAACGCGCCTACCTCGAGACGCTGGCGCAAATGCCGGAAATGGTCGCGCCGTCGGAAGAGCACAAAGCGATCATCCTGCAGACGCTGGTCGAACTCGATGAGCTGCTCGACGGTTTGCCGCGCCAGGTCAAACGCGCATTCCTGCTCGCTCAGGTCGATGGTCTGACTTATCCACAGATCGCCGCAGAACTGGGTATTTCGGTGGCCACGGTCAAACGCCATTTGAACAAAGCGGCCATGCGCTGCTATTTCGCCCTGTGAATCGGGTGCCGGATTTCTCCGCGCAAGTCGCCGAACAGGCGGTGCACTGGCTGCTGGAAATGCAGCAGGGCACGCTGAGCCCGCGCCAACAACAGGCCTGGCAACAATGGCTGGACGCGCACAGCGAACACCGCCGGGCGTGGGAACACATGCAACGGGTCAACCAGCGCCTACGCGGCGTGGCGTCGCCGTTGGCCCACGCGGCGCTGAATGGGCCGAAGTCGGGCAGCCGCCGTCAGGCGTTGAAAATGTTGCTGATTCTCGGTGCCGGCTCAGCAGCGACCTGGGGCCTGCGCGAGCACACGCCACTGCCATCGCTGCTCGCCGATTACCGCACGCCGGTCGGCCAGCGGCGCAAGATTGCCTTGGGCGGTGCCGATTCGTTGCAGCTCAATACCGCCAGCTCGGTTGATGTTGATGGTGCGCAGCGGTTGATTCGTCTGCTTGAGGGCGAAATGCTGTTGAGCGCTGCAAATCCGTTCGAAATACGCACAGCACACGGCGTCCTGAAAACCCAAGATGTGCGCCTCAATGTGCGGCAGTTTGTTGATCGCACGCAGATCGCCCTGTTTGAAGGACGTGTCGAACTCATCGCCGAGCACCGCGCGCCGATGCTACTGCCGGTCGCGCGGCAGTTGAGTTTTACGGCCAGCTCCGTCAGCGCGGCCAAACCACTGGACGCCAACAGCGGTGCCTGGACTGACGGCATGCTGGTCGCCGCCCATATGCGCCTCGGCGATTTCCTCGAAGAGCTTGGCCGTTATCGTCGTGGGCAGCTGCGGTGCGACAGCAAGGTTGCCGATCTACTGATTTCCGGGACGTATCCGCTGGATGACAGCGAGCGGATTCTCGACCTGTTGCAGATCAGTCTGCCGGTGCAAGTGAAGCGCTTTACCCGTTATTGGGTGAGCGTCGAAGCGCGGGTTTGAACAGCAAGATCAAAAGATCGCAGCCTTCGTGTAGGAGCTGCCGAAGGCTGCGATCTTTTGATTTTTAAAAAATGAGCCGTTTTTCAAATCTGGCGTGACAGAGAAGGAAAGCCCCCTTGATTCCACCTTCTCAGGATCATCCACATGCAGCCCACCCGTCTTACGCCACTGACCCGCAGCCTGCGCAATCTTCTGCTCGGCGCCAGCCTGAGTTTCACCGCCCTGCCCGCTGCGCTGGGCGCCGAGGCCAAGGTTTATCACATCGCCCCGGCGTCGCTGGAAACCGCGCTGAACCAGTTTGGCCGGGAAGCCGGCGTACTGATTTCCTTCGGTTCACAAGTCACCACCGGTGTGCAGAGCCGGGGTCTTGAGGGCAATTACACGACGCAACAAGGCCTCGATGCCTTGCTCGAAGGCACCGGCCTGCAAGCCCGCGCCGAAGGCGACAATGCCTTCAGCCTGCAACCGCTGGCTGACGCGGCGCTGGAGCTGGGCACCTCGACCGTGGTCGGCGACTGGCTCGGCGACGCGGCGCAGATCAACGTCTTCGAACACCCGGGCGCGCGCGATGTGATCCGCCGCGAAGAATTCGAACGCCAAGGCGCGACCCAGGCCCGCGATGTGCTCAATCGCATCCCCGGTGTGAATGCGCCGGAGAACAACGGCACGGGCAGCCATGATATGGCGCTGAACTTCGGCATTCGCGGTTTGAATCCGCGCCTGGCCGCACGCTCGACAGTGCTGATGGACGGCATCCCGGTGCCTTTCGCGCCGTATGGTCAGCCGCAGCTGTCGTTCGCGCCGATCAGCATGGGCAACATGGATGCGGTGGACGTGGTGCGCGGCGGCGGCGCGGTGCGTTATGGCCCGCAGAACGTCGGCGGCGTGGTCAACTTCGTGACCCGGGCGATTCCCGACGAGCCAACGGTCAAGGGTGGATTCCAGACTGAAACCAGCCCATCGTCGAGCCACGACGGTTTCAAGACCAGCGCCAATCTGCTGGCCGGCGGCACCAACGCCAACGGCCTCGGTGGTGCGCTGTTGTACTCCGGCACCCGTGGCGGTGACTGGCGCGAACACAGCGATACCGAGATCGACGACCTGATCCTCAAGGGCAAGTACCAGCTCGACGAGGCCAACAGCTTCAACGCCATGGCCCAGTATTACGAAGGCAAGGCCGACATGCCCGGCGGTCTCAACGTCGCCGATTACGATGCCGATCCGTATCAATCGACGCGGCCGAAAGACCAGTTCTGGGGGCGCCGCACGATGTTCAACTTCGGCTATCGCTATCAGCAGGATCGCCGCGAATTCACCGCCAACACCTTCTTCACCAAAACCCTGCGCAGCGGTTATCTGGATCAGGGCACATTCCTTTCGTTGTCGCCGCGCGAGTATTGGGTACGTGGTCTGGAAACCCGTTTCGCCCAAGGCTTCGATCTCGGTCCGAGCAGCCATGAAGTCGGCGTCGGCTACCGCTACATCAACGAGGCCGGCCACGAACTGCGTTATCGCACGCCGATCAGCGCCAACGAATACCCGACCACCAGCAGCCGCAACGACCGCGACACTCGCGGTGGTACCGAGGCCAACGCATTCTTCGTCGATGACCGCATCGACATCGGCAAATGGACCATCACTCCGGGCGTGCGCTACGAGATGATCGAGTCGCAACAGACCAACAACCTGACCAACGTCAAATACAAGGGTGACTACAACACCGCGCTGCCGGCGCTGAACGTGCTGTATCACCTCACCGACAGCTGGAACCTGTATGCCAACACCGAAGGCTCGTTCGGCAGCGTGCAATACAGCCAGATGCCCAACCGCGTGAGCAGCGGCGAAGTGAAGCCGGAAAAGGCGCGCACCTGGGAACTCGGCACGCGCTATGACAACGGTGCCCTGCGCGCTGAAATCGGTGCGTTCCTGATCAACTTCGACAACCAGTACGAAAGCAACCAGACCAACGATTCGGTGATCGCTCGCGGCGAAACCCGCCATCAGGGCATCGAGACCAGCGTCAATTACGCGCTCGACGATTTGAGCCCGGCACTGGCCGGTTTCGATGTCTACGCCAGTTATGCCTATGTCGACGCCACCATCCGCGAGGACGGGCCGAACAAAGGCAACCGCGTGCCGTTTTCCTCCAAGCACAAAGGCACGATTGGCGTCGGTTATACCGAAGGGCCATGGAAGCTGAATCTGGACAGCAGTTTCCAGAGCGACCAGTTTGCCGACAACGCCAACACTTCGAAGGAAAGCGCCGATGGCAGCACTGGCAAGATCCCCGGCTACATGCTGTTCAGCAGCCGCGCCGGGTATGACTTCGGCCCGCAGTTGTCTGATCTGAATGTGGCGGTGGGGGTGAAGAACATCTTCAACACGCAGTACTTCACACGCTCGTTCGATGACAACAACAAGGGCAAGTACGTGGG
>NZ_RAZO01000258.1:0-1295 GCF_004307535.1 Pseudomonas sp. Sample_9 | reverse complement strand
CCGGCACCCTGTTTTTGCCGATCAACGCAGGATTGGGTGGCTTCTGGCCGCTGGTTATCCTCGCGCTTTTGGCCTTCCCGATGACGTTTTACGCTCACCGTGGCCTGACCCGTTTTGTGCTGTCCGGTCGCGAAGGTGCCGATATTACCGAAGTGGTCGAGCAGCATTTCGGTATCAAGGCCGGTGCCTTGATCACGCTGCTGTACTTCTTTGCCATCTTCCCGATCCTGCTGATCTACAGCGTCGGCCTGACCAACACGGTCGCCAGTTTCCTCGAACACCAAATGCACATCACACCGCCGCCGCGCGCGCTGCTGTCGTTCGTGTTGATACTCGGCCTGCTGGCCGTGGTGCGTTGCGGTGAACAGGCGATCGTCAAGGCCATGAGCCTGATGGTTTATCCATTCATCGTCGCGCTGCTGTTCCTCGCCGTGTACCTGATCCCGCACTGGAACGGCGGCATCCTCGCCACAGCCTCGCAAGTGCCGGCGCCGTCAGCGCTGCTGCATACGCTGTGGCTGGCGATTACGGTGATGGTGTTCTCGTTCAACCATTCGCCGATCATCTCGGCGTTCGCGATGGACCAGAAGCGTCGTTACGGTGTGCACGCCGACGAGCGCAGCTCACAGATCCTCGCGCGCGCTCATGCATTGATGGTCATTTTGGTGCTGTTCTTCGTATTCAGTTGCGTGCTGACCCTGTCGCCGGAGCAACTGGCTGAGGCGAAAGAGCAGAACCTGTCGATCCTGTCGTACCTGGCCAACCACTTCAGCAACCCGACCATCGAGTTTGCGGCGCCGTTGATTGCGTTTGTGGCGATCTCCAAGTCGTTC
This sequence comes from Pseudomonas sp. Sample_9, assembly GCF_004307535.1. NCBI lineage: Bacteria > Pseudomonadati > Pseudomonadota > Gammaproteobacteria > Pseudomonadales > Pseudomonadaceae > Pseudomonas > Pseudomonas sp. Sample_9. Next base: position 462 of record NZ_RAZO01000258.1, on the reverse strand, counting down.
CTCGGCCACTACATCGGGGCCAGCGAAGGCCTCAAGGGTTTGATCGTCAAGAGCGGCAAGCGTCCGGGCGCGAAAACGCTGGATCGCATCGTGGCGGCGTTCATGCTGGTGATCTGCTGGATCGTCGCGACGCTTGATCCGAGCATCCTGGGCATGATCGAAACGGTCGGTGGGCCGGTGATTGCGGCAATCCTGTTCCTGATGCCGATGTACGCGATTCGCAAGGTGCCAGCGATGGCGCGCTATCGCGGTCAGGCGTCGAACGTGTTTGTTACCGCGGTGGGGCTGGTGGCTATTTCGGCGCTGGTTTACAAGCTGGCTGTCTGACCGACCTGTGCGATTGCGAGCCTGCCATCGCGAGCAGGCTCGCTCCCACAAGGTTTGCGTGATGCTTGCCCGCAGGCAATAAAAAACGCCGCTCATCTCACGATGGGCGGCGTTTTTTATTGCCTTGCAGCGTTA